>JAGQWR010000003.1 GCA_020437105.1 Saprospiraceae bacterium | reverse complement strand
CTACGAAACCCTCTGTAACATTACGCCCATCTCCCTGGCTCAGTGAAAAAATCTCTCTGACAAGAAATGCTCCACCTAAACGGGTATAATGCTTTAATTGGATTCCGGCACCGCGATCAAGGGTAAATCTTGAATTCAGACGAGAACGATCCACAAACTGTAAATTTCCGGAGGAGATAAGACGCTCTCTGTTGCCGGGCAGTTTTCCCTGACCAAATTGAATGCTAAAATGTTCATAAAAATTCCAGGCTAACCAGGCATCTAAAATAACGTTGGAAGTATTTCGAAATTCATCACTTAAACCTCCACTAATATCTCTGTTAGAAAGCCCTAATTCAAATTTATAGGTGAGACGAGGACTCAGTGCCCAACCATCAAACTTTAGTCGTGCCCGACGCACAAGAAACGCTGCATTATATCCGCTTAATGAGCCATTGTCATTGACTGTCCAGTCTGCAACATAAAGATTCTGAAACCGGAATCCCATGACTAAATAATACGACGAATCTTTTCCTTCCACTTTCAGACCTTTTCCAAATAAATCAGGCTTATCCTGAGCATAGGACTTAAAACTTAGCACTGATAAAAATATCAGGCTAGCACAAATTTTGTACATGTGTTTTTGTTTTTGCTGCTATAATACCCGCCAAATATATCGCTCTATGTCGTCTGGTCTTACAGCTTCCTCCGGAAAGTGTTTTCGATTTATGCACCTTAAGGCTGGGTTAACATTAAGTTAACACTAAGTTAACATTGACCGCAAAAACATAGACCTAACACACGCACCAACCGTAGCTTGAAGTCAGGTTTCTTCACAAAAGGATATTTCACCTTACGTTTTGATGCCCTATCTTGTGCCCGAAACAGAAAAAACCTGTTCTGAATAACTATGAATTTAAATCATAAAGACATCAACACCGGATCTGGTCTGGGACCGGTAAAATTTGGTATGAGCCGGGAAACCGTAAAAAAGCTCATCGGTAAAGCTTCAGAAATTGAACACGATGCCTTCGAAGACGAAGAAGACAGTCAAACGGAGACCTGGCACTATGATGAATTCAACCTGTCGCTCAGTTTTGATGAAGGATTTGACTGGCGCTTAGTTTCTATGGCCGTAACTTCTGATTATTTCGAATTTCGAAACAAGAAATTAATTGGATTAAACAGGGCCGACCTGGAAAAAACACTCCACGATTTGAAAATCGCCGATTTGGAATATGAGGATTTATCCACTCCGGAATTCCCCTTACACGAACTGGTTTCGTCTGATGCCTTAGGAATAAATTTTTGGTTTGAAGATGGTCTGTTAACTGAAATACAATGGACCCCCCTTCTCCGGGACGAAGACGATTCAATCATCTGGCCAAAGTAATTTATCCGGGTGCGTCTCCTACCCTCCTGCCCCATTGTTATCCGGCAATTTTGATTTTTACACAATCAGGAGTATTTTTAGAAAAGTAGCCTGCTGGGTGTAAACAAAAATGAAATGGAAAAACGAAGCAAAGAAAATCCGTGGAAACTAAAAACACCTCCCGGAACATCCGATTATGAAATGTATATGGATGAAAAAGACGGCCGGGAAATTATTGTCTGTGTAGTTGGTAAAACAATTCTCCATTATGACGCCCGGTGTATCCAGGACCTGCATCAAATGTTATTGGAGTTTGGAGACTGGATGCCACTCGGAAGCAAAGATGAAAAAGCCGAAAGTGTAGAAGGAACAGTAGAACATTGGGGCCGATCCCCCGAAAATCCCATCGGTGGCTGGTATGGCCTAAAAAAAGGCTTCAAAGGCCGGTTTGGGATGTATGTACCCCCATTAATGGAAGCCCTTGGACTTGCAGAGGTAGAACATAATAAGCGAAATAATCGCATGCGCGCACTCTAGCTCCATGGAAAGATTCACTTTTGCCTTCCTGCTTTTCCTGGCCTTAGTGGCCTGCACTCCAGACAGTCCATCGAAGGAACTCCTGCATCAGGAAGTTGTGGATATGCTGCACCAATACCATGCTGCAATCAAAAAAAGTGGCCTGCACGCTGAATTTGATTACCTCGATCCTTCATCTGATTTTTTCTGGGTGCCGCCAGGATATGAGTCTGCTCTAAGTTATGATTCGGTAAGAGCTATTCTGGAAGGAAATGCGCATATGTTTGAGGCAATAGATTTCCATTGGGAAACATTAGATGTACATATTTTATCTCCGGAAATAGCCACCTATTCCGGAATAGTAACCGGAAGTATGACCGATACATCCGGAGTCTCTTCAGGGGTAGCTATTCTGGAATCAGGCACCCTGATAAAACGGGCAGATGGATGGAAATTGTTAAGCGGACAATCCGTTGCATTAGAGTCCCAGCCAGTAGATTGAAGTTCCACGCTATTGTTCACCATTTTTTTTAGTTTCGAGTATGGATAAGGAGATTTCCCAGATACAGGAATACCTGAGTGAAAATGAAATAGAAGAAGCTTTAAAAAAATTACAAAGCATTTTCTCTCTTTCAAATTCAGAATTGGTCAATGATACTATTTTGTTATCAGGGCAATTAAAAAAATTGCGATCCGATATCAGAAAAGGAATAATTACCTACGAACAAGAAAACGTTCGCAATAATATAATTGTAAATTCGGCATTATCCCTGCTAGACGAAATCAGGGAAAACCCGGGTAATTTTACAGCCTTCATAAAAGCCGAAAAACAACTGGATCAATCACTTCTTAGCCGGGGAAACATCCTGCTACCAGATAATCTAAAGGATATTTTATTCAACAGAATTGCTTACATCAAAGGAAAAAATATAACGTTTCGCCTGCTTTGGATAGATGATCAGCCAGATCAAAATATATTTGAAAGCAACATTATACGGTCTCTGGGGGCATCAATATCCTATGCCAATTCCTCTGAACAGGCACTACTAAAAATACAAAAGGAACCCTTCCAATTAATTATTTCTGATATTAGCAGAAATGGTTTTGCCCGGGAAGGAATTCAATTTCTCACAAAATTGAATGCGGAACAAACTGCCGTTCCCTTTATTTTTTACACTGGTGCAATAGATCGATCCAAAGGAGTTCCACCCTATGCCTTTGGCATTACAAATTCACCTTCGGAACTCGTTCATCTCGTACTGGATTTTATTGAGCGAATATTTTAATATGCGAAAGATATCACGCAAGGCTTTTTTAAAAACAAGCGGAATAGGATTAATCGCAGGTCCGTTTATCCTAAATGGCCTGACGAAGTCTGCTGCGCGTTCGGTTTTGGCAGGCGCCCAAACTCCCTTCGACTGTGTTTTAGTGCCTGCTCAAACAGGTGGGCCTTTTTACCTGGATCCGGAATTTGACCGAAGCGATATCCGGGAATCCCTGCCAGGCCTTCCTATGACCCTGCGTTTTAAAGTACTTAGCGTAAAAAACTGCCTGCCCATCCCAAATGCTGTTGTAAATATCTGGCACTGCGATCATCGGGGAACATATTCCAATTTTAGCACCGTTTATAATAATCCCTTCGATGCATCGAAAGACACCTGGCTACGCGGTTACCAGACAACGGATGAAAACGGGGAGTGTACTTTTTTGACAGTTTTTCCGGGCTGGTACACAGGCCGGGCAACACACATTCACTTTGATATTCACCTCGATTTTATTCCGGGTGGTCCTGTCAATAAAAAAGCCGATTCGTCCTCTGTGTTTAAATCTCAAATGTATATTCCGGATGCACTCCGGGCCAAAGTTTACAAGGAGATAGACACGTATGCCAAGGGCGACAACCCGAAAAATAATGCCGACGACCTGATCTTAAAAGGAGCAGATGGACTATTGCTGCAATTTGATGAAAGCGATTATCCCAATACACTTACCGCAAATTTTTCAGTGGCACTCGATGTAGCAGGCGTGGCTGAGGAGTATATTGATCCACAGGGAAAAGCTTACTTTGAGTTGGAGCAGAATTCTCCTAATCCCTTTTCAGAAACTACTGAAATTCACTTTCAATTAAAATCGCCTGGCGAGGTGACGCTTTCCGTTTACAATCAGAAATATGAATTACTTGAGCAACTCCTGAGTCGCCATTTTGAAGCCGGAGACTACCAGGTATCTTTTGATCCCAAAAAAGGAAGTAGCGCCTTAGCACCTGGCGTCTATCAATTGCACATGGTCCTGGAAAACGAAGCAGGTCGTTTTCGGCAAAAACGAAAAATGCAGCTGGAATAAAATCTACCCTGGATAATCCCATATCTTGCAGGCTTTGTGTTACCTGATTTAATGCCCCGACATGCAAAGATTGTTACAAGACCAATTTGGATTCCGGCAGGTAGAGGTCAAAAGGCTGGACGGATACGATAATTCGAATTTCCTCCTCCATACAGAGCGCGGGAGATTTATTTTTAAAACCTACCGGATCACAGAAGGCCTGTCAGATTTAATTGAAGCAGAAAACGAATTACTCCTTTTTCTGCAAGACCCTTCCGATAAAAGATTTCCTCGTCCGATACCCTTTTTAGATGGTTCCTATATCAAACCCCTGTTTTTTGGGGAAGAGCAAAAAATGGCCCGTTTACTTTCCTACCTGGAAGGCCAGCCGCTGGGCGAAACCGGTTATTCTGACAAAGTATGCAGCAACCTGGGCACCCTGCTCGGGCAATTGGATCGGAAATTATCCTCCTTTAAAAGCTACGTGTACCAGTCTCGCGAATGGGGATGGGATATCCAAAACCTGGCACTCAATAAAAAATACCTGGCGGATATTCCGGATACAAAAAATCGTAATCTGGTTCGCTATTTTTTTCAGCAATACGAAGAAAATGTCGGACCTGTTTTTCCGGATCTTCGAAAAAGTTATATCCACAATGATACAAATGAATGGAATATATTAATTAAGGACGAACAAATTACCGGCCTCTTTGATTTTGGAGACGTAACTTATTCTCCCTTAGTTAATGAATTGGCGGTTGCCATTACCTATGCCTGTTTTAATCAGGAATGTCCGCTTGACAATGCTGCAACAATATTAAAATCATATCATCAGGCATTCCCTCTGGAGGAAAAGGAAATGGCCATTTTGTATTATTTGGTAGCGGCCCGGCTATGTATCAGCTTGTGCAATTCAGCCCATTCGAAAAAAGAAAATCCGGAAAATGCCTATGCGCTTTCCAGCGAAAAGCAAGCCTGGGATTTACTTTATAAATGGGTTCGTATTAATCCGCTGGAAGCAGAAAATACATTCCGGAAGGCAATCGACCTGCCTCCAAAATCTGCAAAAGCAAAAGAGGAATTAATCCGGGAAAGAAACAGGAATACGCCCTCCATTCTTTCGTTGAGTTATTCTATTCCGGTTTATACCGTCGGAGCGGCTTTTCAATATATGTACGATGGCTATGGCCAAACCTTTTTGGATGCCTACAATAATATTCCGCATGTGGGACATTGCCACCCGCAGGTAGTGGAAGCGGGACAGCGGCAAATGGCAAAACTCAACACCAATACCCGCTACCTCTATGACACCCTTGCCGAATATGCAGAAAAGTTAATAGCTAAATTTCCGAAAAGGCTTACTAAAGTTTTCTTTGTCAATTCCGGGAGCGCTGCCAGTGACCTCGCCATCCGGATGGCAAAGGCGCATACCGGCCATTCAAACATAATGGTTATGGAAAACGGGTATCACGGCAATACCCAAATTGGCATAGACATCAGCGGTTATAAATTTGATCATCGCGCCGGACAAGGACAAAAAGAATACATTTTAAAAGCGGCCATACCCGATACCTATCGTGGAGAATTTCGAAATAATGATGGCAGTGCCGGAAAACAATACGCTACAGAAGCCATTCGAAAACTCAAAAATGCCTCCGCGCCTGTTGCTGCTTTTATTTGCGAGCCCATTGTGGGCTGTGCCGGACAAGTACCTTTAGCCAAGGGCTATTTAGAAACTTTGTATCCGGAAGTCCGAAAACAGGGTGGCGTCTGTATCAGCGATGAAGTGCAAACGGGTTTTGGCAGAATGGGGGAATGCTTTTGGGGTTACGAACTTCAACAGGTTGTTCCGGATATGGTCGTTTTGGGCAAACCAATGGGCAACGGGCATCCAATCGGAGCTGTAGTTTGCACCAAAGAAATTGCCGAGTCTTTTAGTCAGGGAGTAGAATTTTTTAGTTCCTTCGGAGGCAATCCGGTTTCCTGTGCTATAGGCCTTTCGGTTTTAAAAGTCATTGAGGAAGAAGGACTGCAGGAAAATGCGCGGCTTGTCGGGACCTATTACCAGTCTTTATTGAAAGCATTACAGGCTGAATTCCCATTAAGCATTGGAGATATACGAGGATCAGGTTTATTTATAGGATTAGAACTGGTAAAAGACCCTATAAATCAGGAACCCAATACTACTTTAGCAAATCTGCTTAAAAATGAATTGCGAAAACGACATATTCTAATAAGCAGCGACGGCCCATTTGACAGTGTTCTGAAAACAAAACCGCCCCTGTGTTTTACGAAAGAAAATGCGGAGCGAGTTGTAGCTCAAATGCACGACATTCTAAGATCTATTCGCTAAGCGCTTTTCCAAATACTGCGCTTTTTCTATTTTATACCAATTGTAAGCCCCGCCATCACCATCATACTCATCTACTTTATAAAAGCTGAACCCAATTTTTTCCATTACCTTCCAGGAAGCAATGTTTTCTGGCATAGCGATACCAATAATACGGTCAAGATTTAACTGTTCAAAACCATATTTAATAATTTCACGGGAGGTTTCGGTAGCAATTCCTTTGCCCCAGAAATTGGGTAAAAAGCGGTATCCAATATCAGTTTCATCCAATTCAGGTAAGTATTTTAATCCGGCAAAACCGATTAATTTATTTTCGGATTTAACGATGGTTGCCCATCGTCCATATCCATACATTCGATAATCCTTCAGCCAAACATTGCGAATTAATTCCTTAGCCTGATCAGGCGATTGTAAAACAGCTTCACCCGTATATTTTTGAATTTCGGGATTGGAGCCAAATTCATAAACGGCTTCAAAATCACTTTCTATAAATTGCCGGAGTATTAACCGATCTGTTTCGATTATTGGTCCTGTCATATTACACTGGAATTTAGAGTTGGTTTTCCACAATTGGCAACAACCTGGAATCAGCCAGCGCAGCGGTACGATGTCCTGTACCTTTTAGGTAGGCTTCATTTGAAGCAAATTCCAGAAATTTAGACGCGCTGGCATGCTTGACTAATAACACCAAATCCCAGGCTTCATAATCAGGACCGATTAAAAAGTGGCCGCCTGTTCCGGAAAATAGCAGTTCACCACCAGCCTTCTTTAAAAAAGGCATCGTATAATTAATATACAATTTATAAGCCTCCCGACCAGATATAGGTAAACTTGGTGCTAATTCTACTGACGCAGAATAATCTGCAACATCTTTAAACTTCAACAGATTTAGCATGACTACCGGACCTTTAATGCCTTTTGTAAAAAATGCCCTTCCGGCTTCCTGAGTTGCATCCAGGTAGGTTTTATTTTCCATAATATCTTTAGTATTTCTTCAGGCATCTTTTTCGTCAAACAAGGCAAGCACATGTGTGGCTACTGCTAATGGTCTTAATGTACTTTTCTTTTTGGAAAGATGCCCTTTCATCTTGATAATTATATCTTTTAATGTGCGTACTGCCTCAACAATATAAGGACCTTTATTTAACATGACACATTCTGCCTGGGCGCTCAAGGCCGCATCCGACACTTCTGCCCGGGTTGCCACCCCTGTTTTGGCGAGTGTTTCCAGTACCTGCGTCGCCCAAATCACAGGCACATGGGCCGCTTCACACAACCACAATATCTGACTTTGCACCTCCGAAATTCTTTCAAACCCTATCTCTACAGCCAGATCACCTCTGGCAACCATGACACCGATATTATTTCTTTTCATGGCTTCGAAAAGGATAAGCGGCAGGTTTTCAAAAGCTTCCTGATTTTCAATTTTAAGTACTACTCCGATATCCTTATTTTTATTTTTTTCAAGCTCTTTATATAATTTAATTACATCCGATGGTTTTCGAACAAAGGAGTAACCAAGTATATCAGCATTTTTACATACAAAGGGAAGCAACTCGATATCCCGCTCTGTTAAGGATGGGAGGTTTAATTCGGTATTAGGTAAATTGATTCCTTTATTAGAAGACAATTTTGATTTATAGGCATTTACAATAACCAACTCTGCGTCGTCTGCATTTTTTGAGACAACCACTGCCTTTATCATTCCGTCATCAAAATAAACAGTATCATCTACTTTAAGATCATCAATAATCTGGGGCAATAAAACACCTACTTCTGCAGATTGGGCCAATTGTTTCTTCTTACTTTTTACAATTGCTTTGCCCTTTGTAGCGCGTTTGGTTAAAACCAGATGATCCCCGACGTTTAGTTTTACAAATGCTTTGATCTTTCCTTTTTTGGTTTGAATTTGAATATCAGAGGTTCTAATTTTTGGCCCTGATAAATCCATATATATTTTGATCTTTTTTTCTGTTTCCTTTTTAACCTTTTTTATGTTTTTGATTATTTTGGTCCAAATTTTCAAATCACCATGACTTAGATTAATCCGGGCAATACCCATGCCTTCTTTTACCAGGTTTCTAATTAAATCAATATCATCTGCTGCTTCATTTGGAAGCGTTACCATGATCTCCGTAAAATTATTTTCCCGATTGGAATTGAATAGTAAGTTGGCATTTTTACGCAGTAATTTTTTACTTTTTTTATACCCTATGATTTCGATACCGTGGGTATCATTCCAATCTTTCCCTTGTAGTAAATTCAAGAGTTTCACGACATTAAAAAGATTGGAAAAAACATATCCTTCAGCCGTGCGGATGGAAGAAATTCCTAGTTCAGAAAGATTATCGTGCACCTTTCGGAGATCGAAGCTCCTCAGTATTAAATAGCGGTAAAGATTTTTGGCACTTAAGCGATATTGTTTATCTACATCTGTGGCAATGCGGTTGGCAACATCTTCATGTTCTACAATTTGGGTATAAATTCTCCGTATTTCCTGTTCTAATTGTTTGGTAGTCATTTTACTGTTTTTTCCAACACATGAAACCTTACACTTACACCCTAGTGTGGTAGCGCGCAGAGTCGCTGAGAGCCTTTAAGCACCTGATTAGGTCAATATTATTTCAATCCAGCATTAAATTAAGAACTGAGAATTCTCTTTTTCTCCCAGTACCAAATAGCGCCATGTTCCGGATCTACTTGCTCTTTCACTTTTGTGAATCCACACCTAATTAGAACGCTGGTGGAAGGATTGTATTCTCCCAGAGTAGTTGCTAAAATTGTTTGCACTTGTGGAAAAGAAAAGGCATTCGATATAAGTGCTGCCGCATACTCGGATGCCAGTCCCTGTCCTCGAAAATCAGGCGCAATCTCATAGCCGATCTCGACAACACCCTCCGCTGAAGGTTTACCGGCATAGCCGCCACTTCCAATTAATTTGTTCACCTTTTTATGAACAGGAAAATGAGTCCACCAGCCAATTTCGGCGTTGTCGCCGGAAAGTTTCTCGAGGGCATACTGTAAGGCAGCAGTACCAAATTCAGTCCAATTTTCTACAATGGAAATATTCAGATGTTCAGCTAAGGCTTGATCTCCCTTAATAGCATATTGGAGGATTTCCGGTGTACAAGGGATTATCTTTAGGTTTTCAGTTTCCAGCCGGTCAAGCATATCAGCTACAATTCAATCTTTAATAAACTTTTTGATCGATGAAGCACCTGATTCCTTATCCAGAAATAACAGATAATAACCCCCTGAAGGCAGGTGTGCAATTTGCAGGGTGGTTTTCCGATCGATATTTTGGGTCTTACCTAATGGCTGTCCGACAGCATTATACACTGTTAATTGGCCAGCACCAACAGACTCCACCACTAGCTCTGTAGAAGCCGGATTTGGAGCTATAAAAAGCCCCGCTTGTTTCACCTTGGTTTCTTCCTGCGCGTTTACGAGATAGTAATCGACATTAAAAGATTCAAAGGAGAAAAAAAGGATAGGTTCGCTCTCCTCTATATCAATCGCTGTCCATCCATACACTTCGGGGCCGATGGTTCCGAATACAACAAACTCGTCGCATTCGGCAGTCTTCCCGGTAAGTAGCACATGGTCAGCCAGAAAACCGATTTCACTATTGTCTACACTAACAGTTACCGGGTAATTCTCCGCATAAATAAAAACTTCAAACGTATTATTTTGGTGCCCTTCAATCCCGGCATACGGACGGAAGTCCTTTTTCAAATCAAGATTCTCGGGCCAATAAACAGGCTGATCCAGACTTTCAATTTGGCTACAACTGAAATTAGCCTGATCCCTTTGCCGAATACGTAAATCCAAGACATTTAAATCTGTACCAAAAAGGTTTATTTCTCCCAGAGACGGGTCAACACCAATTTGGGTATTATCCCGCAACCCAAAAATCAGGGTATCGGTATTTCCAATCGCATCGGTAGCATATATTTTAAGAATAGAATCCTGGCTATAGAGACTATTTCCAAAAAACAACAGGAGCACTAATATCAGGAACACCATATCAGACGGATTTTATATCCAAACGAAAGTGGTTTGGGTATATACTTGAGAATATTTTACTTGCGGCTACTCCGCATGGCTTTCACCTTTTTAATGCTCGGATCATTTACAAATCCTTCATAGGCTTCCGATTCAGCGCTATATAAGGCGATCTTCCCAGCTGCGTTACTATGCAGACCCCAGCCATATCTTTTGGTTAAGGGAGATGCCCGAAAACATGGTTGCCCTTTGGAGAAAAACTGCTGGCGCGCCTCTTCCCGTTCATCAGCAATCAGTTCTTTTCTATTCGCAAAAACGGTAAACAATACATCATCCGAGCTATACTTATACGGATTTTCATAAATCAACTCAAATTGCATGTTAGCCACCGATAATTTATCCCCTTTCAAGGGAGGCATTATGCCTGAATCTGTCGGACAGTCTTCCGCAATTTCGATGAAGGTGTTGTAGTAATTTGTTGAATGCATATTTATCCAGCTTTATTTTCAGCCGATATTTACACCAAAAATGTGTCCAATATAGGCCGTAATTCCCATGGCCATGGTGCCCCAAAAGGTAATCCGGATGATCGCTTTTTTTACATTCGATCCACCGGCTTTTGCAGCAACAGTGCCAAGCACAATTAAAAAGATCATGGCAAAAGCATACTGCAGATAAATCATTTGCTCCACAGGAGTAAAAAGTGCAGCAATGACAGGCAATATTCCTCCAAAAACAAAGGCGGCTCCGGATGCTAAAGCAGCCTGCAGCGGTTTAGCCTGGGTAATTTCATTTATGCCTAATTCGTCTCTCGCATGCGCCTCCAGTGCATTATGAGCAGTCAACTGTTCGGCAACTTGCAAGGCAAGCTTTTTATCCAGCCCCCGGTCTTCATATATACCTGCCAATTCATGCAACTCGGCTTCAGGTGTTTCTTTTAATTCCTTTATCTCTCTCGCCAGATCAGCCGATTCAATATCACTTTGCGAACTCACCGATACATATTCACCAGCTGCCATAGATAAAGCGCCCGCCACCAGGCCGGCAACTCCTGCCAACACAATAGGCTCTCTTATCTCCGAAGCTGCCGCCACACCAATTATGATACTGGCAGTGGATAAGATGCCGTCATTTGCACCTAAAATAGAGGCACGCAGCCATCCGCTTCGTATTAGATAGTGGTTTTCGTCTTTCATGTTGGAGAACCGTTTAAATCGTTATTTCCGTTTGCTTCCTCTAAACTATAACATCTAAACTATAACCTGTAACCTGTAACCACTCAACTCTCAACTAAAAAAAAATCGACCCAAGCCAAAGGCTTCGACCCTGGTTTGCTGTGCGCTCGTTTTCATTAAAAACTAAAAATTCAAAATTATCCCGGCCTTTCCATTGAATCTAAATGTCGGGCTTTTTTATCCTCGTAGATGTCTTTCAAGGTGATTAATATCCCGGTTTCTTCTACCCCGCCAAAATCCGGATTTACGGAGGTACCGAAAGTTTTCATGGTAGGCGAGAGATGCATGTAGATATTAACCAGAGGCGGCACGTTCTCTCCACGGGTTCTGACATATTGATTCAACACCCGGAACGCATCTTTAAATTCCAATCCCTGCAAAAGGTGTTGAAACTCAGCTTCTCCATATTGCATTTGGATCGGATACTTAGGCGTCATTAAATGCTCCTTATCCGGAAAAAAGTAATGCAAAAAATAAAGTAGGAAATCCCGGCACTCCGTATCGTAATTGGGGTACATGGTAAATTTTCCAAAGAAATAAGCTATCTCCGGATTCATTACCGTAATAGCACCAAGGCCATCCCAGATATTATCGAGGGCAAACAACCCTTTGCGTGGATTTACACTGGGCTGAAATGCCGGTTGTACCCAACTACGGCCCAACTCTATGGTTACCGGTAAATAATTGTTAATGAAGTCTGTTTCAAAATCAAAATAGTGTGCCGTACTCAACGCCAGGTGTTCTCCATCTGCTGAGATAGCTTCTTTACATTTGATAAATCGATAACCTCCAATGATTTCCTGATCTTCCGGACTCCAGACAATTAACTGTTCGTAGCAGCTTTCAATAATATCAAATTCATCAATATCTATTTCTTCGCCTGTTCCTCCGCCGGCATCACGAAACGTCAATTCGCGTAAGCGCCCGATTTCAGTTAAGGTATTCGGAGAATTATGGTGATTAATGATATATATTTCATTACCGCCTTTACGGGTAAATCGTACAAAACGATCCTGGTTTAGTTCAGCGATCAGTAGTTCGCGAGCTACTGCCGGTACAATAGGCTTAGTCATCTTGCTTTGCTAATTGGTAAACTTCTTTTTTAATTTCCTGTGCCCACTCCAAATCCGTTTTGTCATTATTTAAATCACCTGGATTTATAGGTTTTCCAAAAACCACATGCATGTGAACACCTCTTTGTTTAAATAACTCATTAACCAGGTAAAGCATTTCAATATTTGCCTTCAGGCCAATCGCTTTACGAAGCCGGGCGAGTCTGTAAAAGAAATCAGATAAGGCACCGTTTATGTGTACCGGAATAATCGGTTTCTGATGTTTTCGTGCACGTGTCACAAAGGTCTTTTTCCATTCCAGATCCTCCACAACGCCCCCCGTTTTTCTACTTACAAGTCCGGCCGGAAAAACACAGATTAATTGATCCGTTGCAAACAGCTCATCCACCTTACGCAAGGAGTCTTTCGCGTTTTTGCCAATGAGGTTTACCCCCACAAACATCTCTTTCAGGTTTTCCAGATTGAGCAAGACATCGTTAACGATAAATTTAATATCCCGCCGGGTTGATTCCAGTTGGGTTACAATGGCCATCGCATCCATGCCTCCTAAAGGGTGATTGATCGCTAATATACAGCCTCCACTGGCAGGCACGTGTTCCACACCGGCTGCAGTCAGGTGGATATCCATATACTCGATAGCCGCCCGACAAAACTCAAAGCTGTTGTCACCCTTATGTAACAACAGAAAGTCATTTACCTGTTCTTCGTGTAGTATTTTCTGAATATAGCGCACCAAAAAGCCAGGTAGCCACTTCAATAGCTTCGGATTCTTATCCGAAATCACCCGTTTTACATCAATAAATTTTCGCTTCTCCGCCATCAAATATTCCTTTCCAGAGGATCTACAAGCTTGTTCTTTCGGCTAAAGATAAAAATACCTGTCAACACATATTAAAGGGTATCCGAGGGAAACCGTATTTTGAGTCCTGTCTAATCGAATATCTTCCATTTCTAATTCCAGCCTATGTTCCGTTTACTGCCTACATTCTTTCTGCTCCTGTTTTTAGTCAATAGCGCCCAGAGCCAACAAAGCCCTCAGGTATCTCCCTGGATTTTGGAAGCAGCCGATGTCGATCCTAACAATTATTTTGGAATAACGGTTGCAAATGGAAAGATTGGCATTATCTCCAATCCGGAATTTAAACAAGATGGCGATGCCGGTGCCTTCCTGTTTTCTGCCAAAGACATTGTCGTAAACGGGGCTTATGACACCTATGGCCGCGGACGGGTATCCAACATCCTCAAGGTATTTAACTTTGCAAATGTGGGGATCGCTAACCCCTATTTCACCGAAAAGGAAAAAAAGGAATTTGATCAGCTTTTCGCGGAAAGCAATAAAATCAGTGAACGGCAGTGGCTTAATATGCAAACGGCCACCTTCTCGCACGAGATTGATTACCGGGATCTGACCCTGCGCTTTGACCTTCGTGCCCTGCGGCAACTCCCAAACAACGGACTGATTAGTGTAACGATCAAGGCTAAAAAAGCGATCACCCTGGCACCTATTGCACTTATCCGGGCACCGGATATCCTACGCGACCTGGAAACCAATTACACCGAAATTCCATCCGGGCACCACCCTAACATTCCGCTGATGACTTCTTATGGCTGGAGTCCGAATCGCAAGATGGAAATAGCCAGCACGATTTCCTTCTTATTTGAATCCGGCGAAAGCCCAGGCATCACCCACCAGGAGCGGCATCGTTTTCAGCACAGTATTAAGTTTGTAAAATCCCTTCAAAAAGACGAGTCTTTTACCTTTCATGTAGTCGGCACTATTATGACCTCTGAGCAGGGCGCCGACACCTATAACGAATCCGAACGTCTGACCATTTTTGCAGCACTTGAAGGTGCCGGACGACTCATTGAAAAACACGAAGCCGCCTGGAAGGAACTGTGGAAGTCTGATATCCTGATCGAAGGCGATGCCCAGGCACAACAGGATGTACACTCCGCGTTATACCACCTCTATGCCTTCGTTCGGGCAGGCACCTCTTATAGCCTGTCGCCCATGGGATTAAGCGGACTCGGCTATAACGGACATGTTTTCTGGGACACCGAAATTTGGATGTATCCGCCGCTCCTGTTGCTGCAGCCGGAAATGGCTCGTTCGCTACTCGATTACCGTTTTGACAGACTGGAAATGGCCAAATTAAATGCCAGGAATCACGGTTATGCCGGAGCTATGTATCCCTGGGAATCGGATGACACCGGACAGGAAGCTACACCGGTATGGGCACTTACCGGACCCTTTGAACACCATATCTCCGGAGATATTGCCTGGGCATTCTGGAAGTATTTTGAGGTCACCGGTGACACCGAATGGCTGGAAGAAAAAGGCTATGTGGTTTTAAAGGAGATTGCCGACTTCTGGATTAGCCGGGTGGATGAAGTAAACGGAGTTTACCACATCAACAACGTCGTGGGAGCTGATGAATATGCGGAGAACATCAACAACAATGCCTACACAAACGGGGTAGCGATAAAATCGCTGGAATATGCGACTCGTGCCGCTCAAGTGCTTGGTTTAACCCCGAATCCGCAATGGGCTATTGTGGCACAGGGAATTCCGCTTCAGAAAATGGATAACGGCGTAACATCAGAGTACGATGGCTATGACGGCCGGATCATCAAACAGGCAGATGTGAATCTGCTGGCCTATCCGCTGGATGTGATCACCGACCGCAGATCAATCGAAAAAGATCTGCATTATTACGAATCTCGGATTGATGAAAACGGACCGGCAATGGGTTACTCCGTTTTATCCATCTTGTATAATACCCTGGGGGATCGGGATCGTTCCTATGACCTGTTTGTAAAAGGGTACAAACCAAACGCAGCGCCTCCGTTTGGCGTGCTGGCAGAATTTGCCGGCGGCAGCAACCCCTATTTTGGCACTGGAGCAGGAGGGATGCTCCAGGCAGTACTTGCCGGCTTCGGGGGCTTGCGCATAACGGACCAGGGAATCAAACAAATTCCTTCCCTGCTTCCCGAGAAATGGACATCCTTAACCCTTCAGGGAATTGGAATACACGAAGCTAATTTCCAGGTTAAATAACAGACAAAAAAATAATACATGCGCATTTCCATTTTATTCCTGCTCCTGTTTTCATTGGTTGCCTGTGGTACATTTAAAAAAACAGCCGAGTTAGAAAGCCCAAAACCGCTTTTACCGTTCCAGGCCACGATCCTTCCGGCAGATACCAGCAGTCTGTGGATAAATCACGGAAATTTAGACAGCGATACGGTTATCATCAATTGTCAGGACGGGCCGACCGCCACCCTAAAGTTTGCCGCATTCGGACGATCAAATTTGGCATTCTTGCCAGGCTATGAACGATACACTTCCGTTTATTTGCATCAGGCGCAAACGTTTAATCCATCCTTGTACAATTATGAATCCGACTTTTCTTTGGACCTGGCAAAATTGGAAACGGAGAAGAGTATTGCCATGCTGGATCTTGCCATTCGTTATTATAAGTCCCGAAATAAAACGGTCATTGTGATCGGTTCTACTTACGGGGCAATGCTCATACAGGATTATTTGGCGACCCATGAATCCCTGGCAGATAAATACATTCTCCTGGCAGGCAGGTTAGACATGGATGAAGAAATGATTCTGGAATATCAGCACGGAAATCAGGGCGAATTCTTTGAAGACGGGCGCTCTTTTATTCCGGATTTTGAGCCGACAACTATTCCGCCGGTTACAGCAGCCGACAGAGAAAGCTTGTTAACAAACCGACTAAACGCTGCGGTCGCATTTAAGCGTTATACTGAAGCACTTAATCATTCAGACCTTTCAAACGTCGTTTATTTTTATGCTGAAAATGACCAGGTAGTTGGTTCGCTTAGCGCGGATGAGGTCAAATTTCTGTTAACTAAAGGCGCTCGCGTTTTCCCGACAAAAGACGGGCATGCAGATGCTTTTTTCCGATTTATTGATGCGATTCTGGATGGAAGATTGGTTTTGTAATATGGTGGATCTATGCAGAATTACATTCAAGATTTAAGGCAGTTGATTGGTACAAAGCGCATTTTTTACCCTGCAGCGCGTGTGATCATTGAAAACAGCCAGGGACAAATACTGCTCATCCGGCGGAGCGACAATGGAAACTGGGGTTTGGTTGCCGGCGGATTAGAGGCTGGAGAAAATATAACACAGTGCATCATTCGGGAAGCCCGGGAGGAAACAGGACTGGCATTAATCAGCGTGGAGGCCATCGGTATCAGTACAAATCCTGATATAGAAACGGTCAACTATCCGAACGGAGATATAGTACAATACGCTACGATGGTATTTTACTGCCGAGAGTGGACTGGCAATCTGAGCAAAAGTACAGAAGAAGCAACGGAGATTCGATTTTTTGACAGAGCTGAATTGCCCAAACTCAGTCTCAACGAAGCGCCTTCTATCGACTGGCTGGATCGCTTTCGCGAAAGCGGACATTTTATTGTTGAATGAATTTTTTAACTCCTGGTATTAGTTAACTTAAAAAATATGAATTTCAAAAACATTTTCCTTCTCACTTTTTTCCTTTTTATTAATACGTTTAATTACGCACAGGAGCCTGCCACTTTCGTGGAAGAGCTGCATGATTATTTGCACGAATTGGAAGAACAAGGCGATTTCAATCTAAACATCCTCCTGGCTAAGGATGGAACCGTCCTGATCGAAGAAGCCTTTGGGATAGCAAACCGAAACGATAATATCCCCAACCAATTGGATACGCGTTTTAATATCGCCTCCATTGGAAAATTATTTACAGCGACAGCCATTATTAAACTGCAGGAAGAAGGACAACTGGATTTGAATAACCTGGTGGGCGATTACCTGCCTGATTTCCCAAACAAAGCCATTCGGGATTCCATATATATTTATCAATTGCTTTGCCATACCAGCGGATTAAATGTTTTTTTTAGTCCGGAGTTTGTAACGGGCGCCAAATATCAATACCGGCAATTGGACGATTATTTACCACTTTTTGAAAACCTGAAACTGGAGTTCCCGCCAGGCAGTCAGTTTTCCTACAGTAATCCCGGTTATATTATTCTCGGTTTGATCGTGGAAGCTGTAACAGGCAGCACCTATGCCGATTATGTACGCAAACATATTTTTCGTCCGGCGAATATGCAATCCACCGATAATTACCTCCTCAACGATATTATCCCGAATGCAGCTATTGGGTATGTGCGTCCGCAATCGCCGGAAGATCCCTGGCGGAGTAACGCGCACATTAATATGGCAGGTACCTCAGCTGGTGGTGCTTATTCGACTGTAGGTGATCTGTATAAATTCAGCGATGCATTGTACAATGGCAAGTTGATGAGTCAGCTAGGCTTTTACCAAATGCTTATACAAGGCAGTGACAGACCGGGAAATGAACAGTATGGGTATGGATTAAGTATCGAAAAAATAAATGGCCATTACATTTTGGGGCATACCGGCGGCTTTTATGGCGTACGAGGAGAATTACTGATTTATGAAGATCTCGGTTACACGTTGGTGCTCTTGGCCAATACCGACCAAACAGATTATATTGATGTCAGCTATTTTGTAAAGACCATGCTCACCGCTACGGAAGCAGAAAAAATAAATTATCAGGGTACACAGAAATTAATTAAACAATTTTACGAACTCGGATTAGATAAAACGGAAATACCAAAATCCTTTGAAGCTGATCCGGTTTTATTGGAAATAAAAGCATACCATTTTCTCAATCAGGGTGCAGTGAGCAAGGGCATCGAATTACTGCAATTATCGGCTTATTGTTTTCCGGAAGATCCCGCTTCTTATATTAATTTGGCCAATGCCTATTTAAAGACGGGAAATAAAACCAGCGCAATTTTAGAATTGGAAAAAGGCCTGCTAATTGCACCTGACAATGCAGAAATCATTAACCAGCTAGAGGGATTGAAAGAATAAACCATAACATGAAAAGCCTTACACGCAAGGGAGAAGTAGCGGAAGCGGTAAATCGCTGTATCGACGTGTATTCCAGACAGGGACTTGATGCCTGTATCTCTGAAACAAATGAGCAGCTTTTAAATGTCAAAATAAAATTCCCTTTGTTTGAATTTGCAGGTTTTCAATTTTTTGAAAAAATAAATTTCCGTGAACACATTTTATTCTGTCAAAAAATTGCCGAATTAAAAACCATTGGCGGGAATGTATTAATTGGCATTATTTTACAAAATCGCTTACCTGACCACCTTCCGGAGTGTTATGAAAAAGCAGCTGAATACATCATCATTGGAGACGAGTGGTATGTCTGCGATATTATTGGAGAACGGGTATTTGGTTATTCCCTTTTAACACAGGCGGATAAAAGCCTGCCCTGGTACCATCAATTTTCAACGCACGAAAATAAATGGGTTGTCCGGGCTTTGGGTGCCGGAGGTCATTATGCCATTAAAAAAGGATTGGATAAAAATAGCGCCCGGCAATTATTCCAATTACTTCTAAGTTTAGCGAATGTGCGCGACCAACAAGTGCGGCAGGGAATCGGCTGGGCAGCAAAAACAACAGCCAAATTTCACCCGGATATTATTGCCACTTTTAAAGCGGAAATTGCAGATGAAACCAAGGTAGCTAATTGGTTTCGCAGGAAAGTTGACATCGGATTGAGCCGAAATAAATATGCCCAGGGAAATTGAAATAAAATCAATATTAAATAAAACCAAGCGGCGAGATCCCTGGTTTCTGGATGATTATACGATCAACCTGTATAGTAGTTGTTCGTTTAATTGCCTCTATTGTTATATCCGCGGAAGCAAATATGGCGTAAATCTGGAGAGCAGTTTATCTGTAAAAATCAACGCCATTGAAGTCCTTGAAAAACAATTAGCCAGTCGGGCAAAAAAAGGCCAGTATGGCTATATCGTACTTTCCTCTGCAACTGATCCATACCTCCAGATAGAAAAAAAATATGAGCTTACGCGAAAAGCCCTGGCGCTCATTTTAAAATATCGGTTTCCCGTTCACATAATTACCAAGTCGGATTTAATTCAGCGGGATTATGATTTACTAAGTCAGATTGATCAGGAGGCCATATTACCGGAAGAACTGGCTCAGAATCCGGGGCGTGGGGTAATTATTTCCTATTCATTTTCCACCCTTCAGGATCATGTTGGAAAAATTTTCGAGCCGGGCGCTACGCTGCCATCGGCGAGACTAAAGAGTCTGGAGCAGACTATCCAAAAAGGGTTCCTCTGCGGAGTGAGTTTTATGCCCTTGCTCCCTTTTATTTCGGATACCGGCGAACAGCTTCACCTGGCCTACACGACATTTAAACAAATGGGCGTGCATTATATTATGCCGGCCACCCTCACTCTTTTTGGCTTTGGCCCGGCAGACAGTAAAACACTGACTATGCGGGCCATTAAAAAGCACTATCCCGAACTGGAGGAAAAATACCAGTACTATTTTAAAGACGGTTCTGAAATGCCGACCTTTTATCAAAAAGCGTTTTCCGAAAAAATGGCCGAATTACACCAGGAATTCGGGATTGCCCGGCGAATATTGGGATAAACAATAAGCGAGATACCCTAAATCAATGCCACATGCGTGTATTAGGAATAGATTTCAAGTCTTTATCGGTAAGCCCGTATTTTAAATCCAGTTGGTGGTTTGAATCCGTATTAAAATAAAGTATTCGCACCGGAATTAATCCTGCATCTAAATCTACTTTGGCTGTACCGCCATTTTCCAGAATTACTTCATTATTGATATATAATCTGGAGGCTCCGCCAACTACCGTCTGATCAAAATAGAAGGTATTCGCTTCTTCGATTTCAATAAATCCTTCATACACCAGTCCGAAACTGGAATACCAACCGATTACGCCCGGAATTCTAAAATGGCTTTGTTGGAATTCATTCTGAAAGTCGGTCACCTTTTCCAACTCATCCAGGTTTGTAAATTTCCCATCAGTGATTCTCAAAAATACGCCCTGGGTCAATTCTTCATCCAGTTCTCCGGCAGCTACTTTTTTGTAGGTCGCAATACTCTTGATGCTGGGTCGTCCGGATGCTGTTTGGGTAAAGGCTTTAACGGTGTAGCTGGAAGCAGTTTTAAAATCCAGTGTAATGGGGCCGCTATATTCCAGACTGGTTTTATCCGGATTGCTCCCATCCAGGGTGTAATATACTTTTGAATCCGGAACCAGATTATTCAGTTGGATTTCATAGCTATCCACATTACCCAGGAGCTTATCTTCCAGTCCAAAGGGCTCCGGGATGCGGTAATTAATGGCGGCCTGCTCCAGGCGTGGAAATTGATTACCTAATCGCTGGAGAAAAGAATTCCAGTCTTTTTTATCGTTAGGCGTCCAGGCGATTTCAGACAGTGCCAAAGCTCTGGGGTAAGCCATATACTCCACCTGATCGCTCGTTGGGATGTATTCAGTCCAGATATTGGCTTGAACCCCTATAATATGTTTGCGCTGAGCTTCTTCCAGCCGATCAGAGACCGGCATATAATTATAAACTTTCTCCAGTGGCGTATAACAGCAAATGGCCAATGGCTCCTGTTCGGGATCGCCCTGGTAATGGTCAAAATACATGGCAAAACCCGGGGTCATCACCACATCATGCCCCTGCTTACTAGCTTCAAATCCACCTGTTTCGCCGCGCCAGGACATGACGGTTGCTTCCGGTGCCAGCCCGCCTTCCAGGATTTCGTCCCAACCAATGAGGGATCGTCCTTTTGAAATCAGGTGTTGCTCTATTCTTTTAATGAAATAACTCTGGAGTTCTTCTTCTGTTTGCAAGCCTTGTTCCTTCATTCGGGACTGGCATTTTTCACAGGCTTTCCATCGCGTCTTCGGAGCTTCATCGCCACCGATATGAATGTATTTGGATGGAAACAACTCCATCACTTCATCCAGAATATCCGTTAGAAATTGGAAGGTTTCATCGGTGGTACAATAGGTATCGAGCGATACGCCCCAAAGGGTACGCACTTCAAAAGGGCCGCCCATGCAGGAGTATTCCGGATAGGCTGTCAATGCCGCTACTGAGTGGCCCGGCATTTCAATTTCGGGTACAATGGTTACGTGCCGCTCTTCGGCGTAAGCCACAATCTCTCGAATCTCCTCCTGGGTATAAAAACCTGAATACGGGATTCCATCGCCCACATAGGGATCAAAATTTTTCTCCAGGATGGTTTCTTTCCGTGTGGAGGCGATCTCGGTTAATTTGGGATATTTTTTAATTTCAATCCGCCACCCCTGATCCTCTGTCAGGTGCCAGTGGAAGGTATTGAGTTTGTATTTCGACATTTGGTCGATATACTTTTTAACAAAGGCCACCGGAAAAAAATGCCGGCAAACATCCAGGTGTAAACCGCGCCAGCTGAGGCTGGGCCAATCTACAATTTCGAGATAAGGCAAAACAGGCGCCTGGCCTTTGACTGGTAATAATTGGGCAAAAGTCTGAATGCCATAAAATAAACCGGCATCGCTATTGGCCAGAATATCTATGCTTGCTTTGTTTATTTTCAGGATGTACCCTTCTGTCCCCAGGCTGTCAATTGCGGCATTTCCATTCAACTGGACATTTACTGTTGCTGATTCTGCACTTTTTATCCCTTGGGTTTCCAACAGGGCGCCCAGAAGTGCAATGGTTGACACTTCAGCAGCCTCGGTAAAAATCTGTACTTCGGCAGGAAGCGTTAATGCTCCGACATAAACATTCGTATGCCGGGGCAAGGGAATAATGCCCAATTCCGACTCGGCGAAATCAGATCTTAGCACTTGAATTTCAGGCGCATCCTTTGTACAGGCAAAAGCAAAAAAGAGCATGCTAAAAACGGAAAGGGTAAAAAACTGTTTTTTCATGGCAGTTAAATTACACAATGCCCGAAATTGATCGTGCATTTTTCGGCAAATTATCGTCAATTATCCGCTCTGGATAACTTCAGCAAGTGTGCGTCTTCTGATTAACAAAAGATCACCAGTGCCCTGTGCCAAAAGATTTACCCTCCCATTGTCCTTCCATTCTATAAGGTTGGAATCGGGAAAACAACTCCTCCTTGTACCAACCGGTTTCCCGGGTCATTCGGATCGCTTTTTGGTGCGCCCGGCTTTCATAGGCAAAGAGTTTGAGTGCGTCCTCATTACGCCACAAGCTAAAAGTCGCCATCTGAATAATTGGCACTTCGCCTACCCCTTTGGTATAGAGGAGGCCTTCATTCCCCGAAAGGGCACGCTGGGAAGCAGGCACCTGCCGCCAAAATCGGATTAAATGCGAAAGCTTTATGGTAGCCCGGGTAATAACAGCCAACTGAGGAATGTCGGGATCGAGGTTTTCACTTTCGTGGAAAGGCGTCTGCCCGGACCATAAACCTTTTGAAATGATATTGCGCATATAAATGGTCCAAACCTCCTGAGCTTTTGTTCGGTATTGTTGAATTAACGGCGCTTCCTTAAAAAAGGCAATGGCATCATTTTCTGTATCCCAAACCTGGAGCAGGCAATAGACACCCCAATCCGGGAGTGGATTAAAGCCTTTATCCCGGCCACTACCCATTAATTTAAAAAAGGAGAGTCCGGCAACTTTTTCCAGTTGACCGGGGCTATCCCGCATCATTTTAAAAGCCCAAAATTTCGCCGAAAGGCTATTGAAGCGAAAGAAACTGATCGTAGTGACTTGATCCATACAAGCAAAAGGAAAAATGCCTCGTATTGTTTCAAAAATTAGATTTTTTTAGACTTCCTTTTCTGCTTCTGGTCGAATAAGTAGTAGCTTCGCTTTCAGTACAATAAAAAACATTGGTATTTTACCGCTTAGTCCGACCAAATTAGCTATCTGCCACGCACGTTTAGCAAAGCCAATAAGGATTTCCTTCGGGAGTTATTATTGAAAAAAACAACCATAATCATGATTTTTAAGTCCATACTCATTGCAGCCCTGGTTTGCGCAGGCACCGTTTTTCTTTTTCAGTCCTGCAAAAACAACGCTACCGGCACCGTCGAAGAAAGTGCAGGAGACAGTACCGCACTCATAATGCCCCGTACACCTGAGTGGCACCGGAATGCGACTATCTATGAAGTCAATTTACGCCATTATACGCCGGAAGGCACCTTTGCTTCATTTGAACAACACATTGCCCGGCTCAAGGAAATGGGCATTGATATTCTTTGGTTTATGCCGATACATGAAGTAAGTGTCAAGGAGCGGAAAGGAGAACTTGGCAGTCCCTATGCTGTAACCGATTACAGGGGTGTAAATCCAGACATGGGCACCATGGATGATTTCAAGCACATGTTGGCTGCCATTCAGGCTGCTGGTATGCATTGTATTATTGACTGGGTTCCTAATCATACCGGCTGGGACAGCAAATGGATTACCGAACACCCGGATTGGTACACCCACGATGCCGACGGAAATGTAACCGATCCGATTAATGCCGAAACTGGCGAATCCTGGGGTTGGACAGATGTGGCCGATCTCAATTACGATAATGCAGAAATGCGTCTGGCCATGATTGATGCCATGAAATTCTGGGTGGAAGACATTGGAATTGACGGTTTCCGGGTGGACGTTGCCCATGGTGTGCCTGTTGATTTTTGGGTACAATGTGCTACGGCGCTTTATGAAGTAAAGCCGCTGTTTATGCTGGCTGAGGCAGAAGTGCCTGAGCTTCTCAATACCGGCGCTTTCCAAATGGATTATGGCTGGGAGATGCACCATACACTAAACGAAATTGCGAAATCCCAGGGTGCTAATCGGGATGCAGCAAAAAAACTGGTCCAGGGTAATCTGGTGGAAGGCGAGGATGCCAAGGTAGAAAAGAAAACAGCTTTGGATATTGATGTGGTGCTGGCCAAAAAAGCGAAAGTCTATACAAAAGGCTATCACATGCAGTTTACCTCCAACCACGATGAAAACTCCTGGGCAGGTACCGAATTTGCGCGGATGGGTGATGGGCACAAAGCCTTTGCTGTACTGACAGCTACTTTCGATGGTATGCCTTTGGTGTATTCCGGGCAGGAGTCAGCGATGGACAAACAATTAGAGTTCTTCAAAAAAGATGAAATTCCGTGGGGTGATTATGCCTATGCCGGTTTCTACAAAACCCTTTTTGACCTCAAGCATCGCAACAAGGCTTTATGGAATGGGGTACACGGTGGTCCATTAGTTAAAATCCCAACCGGGAATGATGAAAACGTTTATGCGTTCAGTCGGGAGAAGGATGGTGATAAGGTCGTCGTAATAATTAACCTTTCTGCAGTGGACCAGGAAATCAAACTGCAAGGAAGTGGCTATGCCGGAAATTACAACAATGTGTTTTCCAATTCTTCCACCGAATTGGCAGAAGGCATGACCCTGAAAATGGGCTCTTGGGATTACCTCGTATTGTCGAGTAAATAAGCCTGAGCAGATAACAAGATAAACATGAGTCATCCCGAATTTTGAGCCTACAAAAAAAGAGGCAATTTGAGATAGCAACTCTTAAACAGGAAATCGGTATCGAAGCAATTCGGTACCGATTTCCTGTTCTATGGGCCCACTGTCTAAGGAAAGGTGCCGCTCCTACGGAGCTTTAGAAAAGCTGTCAATTTGAAATGCTACAAAGAGATTGC
>JAGQWR010000053.1 GCA_020437105.1 Saprospiraceae bacterium | reverse complement strand
GCCAGACCTTTCCGCGCACCGTGCGTAGAGATAAAGTATTCCAGTACAGACAATCCATCAACGAAGTTGGAAAGGATCGGGTTCTCAATGATCTGTCCACCGGTATCACCAGATTTCCGTGGTTTTGCCATCAAGCCCCGCAGTCCGCAAAGCTGTTTAATTTGTTGTTTAGAACCACGCGCACCGGAGTCAAGCATCATATACACAGAGTTGAATCCATGTTTGTGCTGTGCCAATTCACGCATCAGATTATCTGTAATCTGATTATCCGCATAGGTCCACTTATCAATGATCTGGTTGTACCGTTCATTGTTTGTAATCAGACCCATGTTATAGTTCTCCCACACTTCATCTACTTCTTCCTGAGCTTCCTGAAGGGTTGCGGCTTTTACCGTCGGATCAATCAGGTCACCGAGGTTAAAAGACAATCCACCTTTAAAGGCCCAGAGGAAACCGAGTTCCTTGATACTATCGAGGAAGTCTGCGGTTACCGCGAAGCTGGTGCGGCGAATGATACCACCAATTACCTTTTTCAGGTTCTTTTTGGTGAGGAGTTGGTTGATGTACGGAATACTATCTGGCACAGCCTGATTAAAGATCACCCGTCCACAAGTTGTTTCAATACGTTTGACAACAACTTCTCCATCTTCCTCAATCGGCACACGTACATTAATATATGCGTGCAGATCCAATTGGCCTTCATTGTAGGCAATGATTACTTCTTCCGGAGAATAGAAATTACGTCCATCTCCTTTCACTTTCAACTCGGGCAAAGACCGACGGCCTTTGGTGATGTAGTACAATCCAAGAACCATATCCTGTGAAGGAAGTGAAATTGGAGACCCATCCTGCGGGTTAAGCATATTATGTGAAGAAAGCATCAGCACCTGCGCTTCCAGAATAGCACCCTGGCTCAAGGGTACGTGTACCGCCATTTGGTCACCGTCAAAGTCGGCGTTGAATGCACCACAAACAAGTGGGTGAAGCTGGATGGCTTTTCCTTCAATCAATTTAGGCTGGAAAGCCTGAATTGAAAGTCGGTGAAGCGTAGGAGCCCGGTTAAGCATAACCGGATGGCCTTTCAATATATTTTCCAGGATTTCCCAGATAACCGGATCCTTACGATCGACGAGTTTCTTCGCAGATTTTACCGTTTTCACGATACCACGCTCGATCAGTTTCCGGATAATAAACGGTTTGAAAAGTTCGGATGCCATTCCTTTCGGAATACCACATTCGTGCAATTTGAGGGTTGGCCCCACTACGATTACCGAACGACCAGAATAGTCAACACGTTTACCCAGGAGGTTCTGACGGAAACGTCCTTGTTTTCCTTTCAGAATATCACTGAGGGATTTCAATGCCCGGCCACCTTCTGCTTTAACAGCATTCGATTTCCGACTGTTGTCGAACAGGCTGTCAACAGCCTCCTGCAACATCCGTTTTTCATTCCGAAGAATGACTTCCGGTGCTTTGATTTCCAACAAACGCTTCAGACGATTATTCCGGATAATTACCCGGCGATAAAGGTCATTCAAATCGGAGCTTGCAAATCGACCACCATCAAGAGGCACCAGAGGACGAAGTTCCGGCGGAACAACAGGCAGGTATTGAATCACCGTCCATTCCGGACGATTATCTACCCGGGTTTGTCCGTCACGGAAAGCTTCAACTACCCGAAGGCGTTTGAGGGCTTCCGATTTCCGCTGTTGGCTGGTTTCGTTGGCTGCCTGGTGACGCAAGTCATAAGACAGGGTATCCAATTCCAGACGCATCATCAAATCCCGAACGGCCTCTGCTCCCATTTTAGCGATAAACTTATTGGGATCAGCTTCATCCAGCATCTGGTTTTCAGCGGGGAGGTGATCGAGGATCTCCAGATATTCTTCTTCTGTCAGCAGATCCATCTTCACTACACCCTCATCCTCCTTGATACCAGGCTGGATAACGATGTAGCGTTCGTAATAGATAATGCTTTCCAGTTTCTTGGAAGACATTCCAAGAAGGTATGCAATCTTATTCGGAAGCGATTTAAAGAACCAAATGTGCACCACAGGAACAACCAACTTAATGTGGCCCATGCGTTCGCGGCGTACTTTCTTTTCTGTAACCTCCACTCCACAGCGGTCACAAACGATTCCTTTGTAGCGAATCCGTTTGTATTTACCGCAATAACATTCGTAATCCTTGACCGGTCCGAAGATCCGCTCACAGAACAGACCATCTCGTTCGGGTTTATACGAACGATAGTTAATCGTTTCGGGCTTCAGCACCTCTCCAAAGGAGCGCTCGAGAATTTCATCCGGAGACGAAAGACTCAGCGTGATACTGTCGAACGATTGATTTTGGATGGTTGCTTTTTTCTTAAAAGGCATAATCCAAAAGATATTAAGGTTGTTTCACCCAATTAAAAATCAGGTGGAAACAGTTAATTAATCAAATTTGATTTCAAGCGCCAATCCGCGCAACTCATGTACGAGTACATTAAAGGACTCCGGAATATTTGGTTCCGGCAGAATGTCTCCTTTCACAATTGCTTCATAAGCCTTGGCCCGGCCATTGATATCATCCGACTTGAGTGTCAACAACTCTTGCAGGATAGTGGCTGCACCGAAAGCTTCCAGTGCCCAAACCTCCATCTCTCCAAAACGCTGACCACCAAACTGTGCTTTACCACCCAACGGTTGTTGTGTAATAAGCGAGTATGGTCCGATCGAACGAGCGTGCATCTTATCATCGACCATGTGCGATAATTTCAGCATATAGATAACTCCAACAGTTGCCTGCTGGTGGAAACGGTCACCAGTCTCTCCGTCATAGAGGTAAGTCTGGCCAAGTGAAGGCAGTTTTGCCTTTTGGATATAATCCTCAATTTCACTTGCTTTCGCTCCGTCAAAGATTGGTGTACTGAATTTCATACCCAGTTTTACACCAGCCCAACCCAGAACTGTTTCGAAGATCTGCCCCAGGTTCATCCTGGAAGGTACACCCAGTGGATTCAACACGATGTCAACAGGTGTTCCGTCTTCGAGGAATGGCATATCTTCCATCCGAACGATCCGGGAAACAATCCCTTTATTACCGTGGCGACCAGCGAGTTTATCTCCTACTTTAAGTTTCCGTTTTTTGGCGAGATAAACTTTAGCCAGTTTTAGTACACCGGCTGGCAGTTCGTCTCCAATACTGATATTGAACTTTTCGCGTTTGTAGCGGCCAACTTCCTCATTAAATTTAATGCTGAAATTGTGCAGCAAACGAGCAATAAGCTCATTGGTATGGCCTTCTTTCGTCCAGTTACTGTAATCGACGGTGGAGTAATCCAGCCCCCGAAGTACAGACTGGGAGAATTTGGTTCCCTTTGGAATCAGTATTTCATTATAGATTGAGCGAACGCCCTCTGAACCTTTGCCTTTCAACAAGATCAAGAGTTTATCAATCAAGATGGTTTTCAGCTCATTCGTATTGATCGCATGCTGGTCATCCAGCTTTTTGATCATATCTTTTTCCTGTGATTTCTGAACTTTATCCTTCTTAGCACGGGCAAAGAGTTGCTTATTGATTACAACACCATTGGTAGATGGCGGTGCTTTCATAGAAGCATCTTTCACATCACCGGCTTTATCCCCGAAGATTGCCCGAAGCAATTTTTCTTCCGGTGTCGGATCACTTTCACCTTTCGGAGTGATCTTACCGATAATAATATCTCCTTCTTTCACCCAGGCTCCGACACGGATGATACCATGTTCGTCGAGGTCTTTGGTTGCATCCTCACTTACATTCGGGATGTCATTCGTGAGTTCCTCTTCGCCCAATTTGGTATCGCGCACATCCATTTCGAAGTGCTCAATATGCAGGGAGGTAAAGATATCTTCGCGAACAACCCGCTCTGATAGTACGATGGCATCCTCAAAGTTGTACCCTTTCCAGGGCATGAAAGCCACCTGCAGGTTTTGGCCAAGAGCCAACTCACCAGAGTCCGTTGCGTAACCATCACAAAGAATCTGTCCTTTCTCTACCCGATCGCCTTTGCGGACAATTGGTTTAAGATTGATACAAGTTCCTTGGTTGGTTCGACGGAATTTGATCAGTTTATAAGACTTCCGGTTATCTTCAAAAGAAACCAGTTGTTCTTCATCACTCCGATCATATCGGATAACGATCTCATTTGCGTCAACATATTCTACTACACCAGGGCCTTCGGCATTGATCAACATGCGGCTGTCTCGTGCAACTTTTCCTTCCAGACCGGTACCAACGACCGGAGAACTTGGACGAATAAGTGGCACTGCCTGCCGTTGCATGTTGGATCCCATCAGGGCCCGGTTTGCATCATCATTTTCGAGGAAAGGGATCATGGAAGCAGACACCCCGACAATCTGGTTTGGTGCGACGTCCATATATTCGATCTCTTCCGGAGTCAAAACGGGGAAATCACCGTGTTCGCGGCATTTAACCCGATCAGACAAGAAGGCACCCTGCTCATTGATTTCGGCATTCGCCTGAGCGATTTTCATGAAGTCTTCTCCTTCTGCAGAAAGGTATTGTGCCGGATTTTGCACGTCCACATTACCATTTGTTACAGACCGATAAGGTGTTTCCAGGAAGCCCATTTTATTCACCTTGGCGTGTACACACAAGGTAGAAATCAAACCAATATTTGGTCCTTCCGGAGTCTCAATGGTACAAAGGCGACCGTAGTGTGAATAGTGAACGTCCCGAACCTCAAAACCGGCACGTTCTCTGGAGAGACCTCCAGGCCCGAGGGCAGAGATCCGTCGTTTGTGTGTGATCTCCGAAAGCGGATTCGTCTGATCAAGGAATTGAGACAACTGGCTGGTGCCAAAAAAGGAATTGATAACAGAAGACAGGGTACGCGCATTAATCAGATCAATTGGCGTAAAGACTTCGTTATCACGTACATTCATACGCTCGCGGATAGTTCGGGCCATACGAGCCAGACCTACACCAAATTGGGCGTATAATTGTTCGCCTACGGTACGAACCCGACGGTTACTCAAGTGGTCAATATCATCGATCTCAGCTTTCTGATTCATCAAGCGAACCAGGTACTGAACGATTGCAATGATATCTTCCTTGGTAAGTACCAGGGTTTCCATAGAGATATCAAGGAGCAGTTTGCGGTTGATTTTATAGCGGCCAACTTCTCCGAGGTTATAGCGTTTGTCGGAAAAGAAAAGTTTGTCGATGATACCGCGAGCGGTTTCATCATCAGGTGGCTCAGTGCCCCGCAGCTGCCGGTAAATATAGTTAACCGCTTCCATTTCAGAACTGGAAGGGTCTTTTTGCAGCGTATTATAAATAATGGTATAATCCTCGGCTACATCTTCTTTTTGGAGGATAACGTGATCCACGCCGGCTTCTACGATCCGGGCGATGTTATCTTCATCGAGGCTAATATCCCGTTCGAGGATAATTTCATTACGTTCGATGGTTGTTACCTCACCGGTATCTTCATCTACGAAATCTTCTGTCCAGGAAGTTAATACCCGGGCAGCGAGTTTTCGGCCGATTGCATCTGTTAATGCTTTTTCGGTAGCCGGAATTTCATCTGCCAGGTCAAAGAGATCCAGGATTGCTTTATCTGTATCGTAGCCAATAGCCCGCAGCAGTGTTGTTACGGGGAATTTCTTTTTCCGGTCGATGTACGCATACATGACCGTATTGATATCCGTAGCAAATTCCATCCAGGCTCCTTTGAAAGGAATTACCCGTGCAGAATAGATCTTGGTACCATTCGGGTGAAAACTTTGTCCGAAGAATACGCCTGGAGAACGGTGGAGCTGCGATACGATGACGCGCTCTGCGCCATTGATAACGAAAGTACCTTTTGGAGTCATGTAGGGAATATTTCCCAGGAAGACATCCTGTACAATAGTTTCGAAATCGATGTGTTCTTCGTCGTTACAGGATAGCCGTAACTTGGCCTTTAGCGGAACGCTATAGGTCAGACCTCGTTGCATACATTCCTCTATGGAATAGCGTGGCGGGTCCACGAAGTAATCCAGGAATTCCAGGACGAAGATATTCCGAGCATCTGTGATCGGAAAATTCTCTTGGAATACGCGAAATAGTCCTTCGTTCCCTCGATTCTCAGGTGTCGTTTCCAGTTGAAAAAACTCCTGGAAAGATTTGAGTTGGATTTCGAGTAGATCAGGATATTCGCTGGAAAGCTTAATCTTACCGAAGTTGATCCGCTTCTCTTCGGCAGATTTTGCAATGCCTTGTGATGCCATGTGCAAAAGTGGTTATGAGGTTTCGCTTCTGGCAGGTCGTTACCTACCGCCCTAATGTTCGATCAAAAATCGAAAAGGACCGAAAAATACGTTTGGGTATAGACACCAAAACCCTATCCCTTCAAGCGTCCTGCTTTCGAGAAGCAGTCGTGAAAAGGAATAGGTTGCGAGAGAATATTTCCCAGTTTGATTTGACGCAAAGGCCTATCGATCCTTAAAATCTAGCAAAGTCCGGTCCTACCCGGAAAAAAAATTTGATGAACAACCTATATACAACTGGCAACAGGAAAAGTTCAACAAACAGGAAGAAATTATATAACAATAGGCTTAGCAAGATCTTTGCAGAACTCGCTAAGCCTTAATGCCATATATCGTGGATGTTCCGGCACCGGCCGGTTCATCCGGACGCATTACTTCAGCTCTACGCTTGCGCCAGCAGCTTCGAGATCAGCTTTGATCTTTTCAGCTTCTTCTTTAGGAACACCTTCTTTAATAGTTGAAGGCGCACCATCTACCAAATCCTTAGCTTCTTTCAAACCTAAGCCAAGAAGTGTTTTTACTTCTTTAACGACTTTCAGTTTTCCAGCGCCTGCAGACGTCAGGATAATATCGAAGTCACTTTTTTCAGCAGCAGCTCCGCCACCATCACCATCACCGCCAGCGGCAGGTCCGGCAGAAACAGCTACAGCCGCAGCTGCAGGTTCGATACCATGTTCGTCTTTCAGGATAGTTGCTAGTTCATTTACCTCTTTGATAGTGAGGCCAACTAGCTGTTCCGCGAGTGCATTCAAATCCATTGTAGTAATATTTACGATCGTTAAGAGTCAACACATTAAAATGTGCGTGTTGAGACTTGGAAGCCAAAATTGTTTTTACCCGCGCTCTTCCAGCGCTTTCAACAGCCCCATCAGGGTATGTTGACCAGACTGAAGTGCACCAACCAGATTTCGGGCAGGTGATTGCAACAGACCGATTAATTCGCCAAGTAACTCGTCTTTCGACTTCAGTGTACTCAGGGTAGCAATTTGATCATCACCGGAATAAACGGCGCTATCAATATATGCTGCTTTTAGCACGGGTTTTTTCGCTGATTTGCGAAATTCCTTAATCACTTTAGCAGGTGCATTGGCACTTTCTGAAAAGAGTAGTGCAGTTGGACCTACGAGTGATTTGATAATATCGCCATAGCCTTTAGAAGCATCTGCAGCTTCCAGGGCTTTACGGGCGAGTGTATTTTTAACAACCCGCATTTCGATACCCTTTTCAAAGAGCATTCCACGCAGGGTAGTAACTTGTTCAACCGAAAGTGTGGAGGAGTCGGTTACATAGAAGAATTCGGAATTAGCGAATTTCTCCTTCAACTCCTCAATGACGGCCGTTTTTTCTTCTCTAGTCATGATTCAACTATTGAGAGTCGCTTTGTGAAGGAGCGACGCGTTTAACGAATTGTTTTTGAGTCCACCTTAATACCCGGGCTCATTGTACTGGCCACGGTTACCGAACGCATATAGGTTCCTTTCGCTGAAGACGGCTTCATTTTTTGAAGCGTACTCAGTAATTCATTGGCATTACCCAACAACTTATCTGAGGAGAAAGAAACGCGTCCGATGGAGGAGTGAATAATTCCGAATTTATCAACCCGGAAGGAGATTTTACCACCTTTTACATCATTAACTGCACCAGCAACATCGACAGTAACAGTACCTGATTTGGGGTTTGGCATAAGGCCACGTGGACCGAGGATACGACCGATACGTCCTACCTGTGCCATAACCTGCGGCATTGCGATACAAACATCAAAATCGGTCCAGCCACCGGAAATTTTGGTCACGAATTCATCCAGTCCAACAAAGTCGGCACCGGCATCTTTTGCTTCCTGTTCTTTGTCTGGCGTACAAAGCACGAGTACGCGCTTAGTTTTACCAGTACCATGAGGAAGTACAACCGTTCCACGAATTGCCTGATCTGCTTTACGCGGATCAACGCCGAGGCGAATATGCAAGTCAACAGAAGCATCAAACTTGGTATAGTTTGCTTCTTTAACCAGCGCCATCGCATCATCCAGAGAATACAATTTATCCGGATCGACTTTAGCCAGAGCGGCTTTCCGTCTTTTAGGGATCTTTGCCATGATAAAAAATTAACTTGAGGTAAATAACGTTGCAAACAGGGTGCAACTCCCTACCTGAACCGACTCCGGTCGATTCAGCATTTGTTTTTAATTATCCCAGGGTGGTGTACCGGTTACAACAAAACCCATAGAACGGGCTGTACCTGCAACCATTTTCATCCCGGACTCTACTGTAAAACAGTTGAGGTCTTCCATCTTATTTTCTGCAATTGCACGAACCTGATCCCAGGTAACTTTAGCCACTTTAAGACGGTTAGGTTCTGCAGAGCCTTTTTTAGACTTGGCTGCATCCATCAGTTGCACAGCAGCTGGTGGGGATTTAACGATAAAATCAAAAGACTTATCTTTAAAAACGGTAATTACAACCGGGAGGAGTTTACCTGACTGATCCTGAGTTTTGGCGTTAAACCGCTTGCAAAACTCCATGATGTTGACCCCTTTGGAACCGAGAGCCGGACCAACCGGCGGAGCCGGGTTTGCCGCACCTCCACGTACCTGTAGCTTAATAAAGCCTTCAACTTCCTTTGCCATTGCTTATTGTCATTTTAAAACTCAATGTACTTGAGTTCTGATAGTAACTTGGTTCATGCGCCCGACTCCAGGGAAGCGACCCAATTAAATCAGGATCAAGAGCCAGTCTGTTTTATATTATCTAAACAGCAAACTTACTGCTGCTTTTCTACTTGCATAAAGTTCAACTCCACTTCTGTACCACGACCAAAGATTTTTACAATAACCTTCAGTTTTTTCTTCTCTTCGTTGACTTCCTGAATATCACCTACAAACTCGTTGAATGGGCCATCTACAATTTTGACCGTTTCTCCAACGATAAAAGGCTCCAGCATTGTTTCGCCTAAATCCTGCGAATCATCTACTTTTCCAAGTAGTCTATTCGCTTCCGATTGCTGCATCGGAATAGGATTATTCTTACCGAGGAAATGAATTACATTTGGAATATTCGCAATTGTTGTAATCATCTCCCCAGAAAATCGCTGCGGATCTGCTTCAACAAGGATATAGCCTGGGAGGATGTTGCGTTCTGAAATGACCTTCTTTCCGTTTCTGATCTTATAGACCTTTTCGGTTGGAACGAGCACCTGAGTAATCACTTCTTCCCACTTGGACCGATCAATTTCGAGATCGATTCGTTCACGGATCTTGCGTTCTTTGCCGCTGATCACACGAAGCGAGTACCATCTTTTATCATTATCTACTTCCGCCATCCTGATCGCCCCTTTGGGCTTTATGCATTAAGATTATAAAGGAACGTCAATACTCCTTTGGAAATAAAATCCATCCCGGTAACAACCAGGGCAAGAAGCATAGAAGCAATTACTACTGCAATTGTACTTCCCTGCAGGTTTCCCCAGCTAGGCCAGGTAACCTTATTGATTAGTTCATTATAACTCTCGATTATTGCCAATCGTAACCTTTCCATATCTGCGGTTTAATTCTTGTCAAAAACCTGTTTATTGCGCGGGCAGGAGGACTCGAACCCCCAGCCTACGGTTTTGGAGACCGTCACTCTACCAGTTGAGCTATGCCCGCTAGTTAGTTTGAGTTTGAGTTTGGGTTTGTCCCGATAGCTATCGGAATGGGGTTGAATGGAGTATCATAAAATATCCTCACCCGTACACACTCACACTCACACTCACACTCAAACTCACACTACCTCTTCCCTCAGACGGTGAAAGTAAGCACCCAAAATAGAGGATGCTTACTTTCCGAATGTCTGATATATTTCAGGACAAAAAATCTGAAATTACTCGATGATCTCTGTTACCTGTCCAGCACCTACGGTACGGCCACCTTCACGAATCGCGAAGCGAAGACCTTTTTCCATAGCGATTTGGAAGATCAAGTTAACCTCCAATGTTACGTTATCACCAGGCATTACCATTTCCACACCTTCTGGAAGTTTCACATCACCTGTAACGTCTGTCGTACGGAAGTAAAACTGTGGACGGTATCCGTTGAAGAATGGTGTGTGACGACCACCTTCATCTTTACCCAGAACGTAAACCTCACATTTGAATTTCGCATGCGGCTTTACAGAACCCGGCTTACAGATAACCATACCCCGTTTGATCGCATCTTTATCGATACCACGAAGCAACAATCCTGCATTATCACCAGCTTCACCTCTGTCAAGAAGTTTACGGAACATCTCAACTCCGGTAACAACTGACTCCAGTTTTGCACCCATTCCGATGATTTCAACCTTATCACTTGTGTTGATTACACCGCGCTCAATCGCACCGGTTGCAACCGTACCACGACCAGTAATAGAGAATACATCCTCCACTGGCATCAAGAAAGGTTTGTCAACATCACGTTCCGGTGTAGGGATATCATTATCCACTGCTTCCATCAATTCCATGATCTGAGCTACTGCAGTTGCGTCGCCTTCCAATGCTTTCAATGCAGAACCTTTGATAACAGAAGCGTTGTCGCCATCAAATTCGTAAGAATCCAACAACTCCCGAACTTCCATCTCTACCAATTCCAACATCTCTTCATCGTCAACAAGATCGACTTTGTTCATGAAAACAACGATCTTAGGTACACCTACCTGACGAGCAAGCAGGATGTGCTCACGAGTCTGAGGCATAGGACCATCTGTAGCAGCAACTACTAGGATAGCACCGTCCATTTGGGCAGCACCCGTTACCATGTTTTTCACATAATCGGCGTGACCAGGACAATCTACGTGACCGTAGTGACGAGCTGCTGTCTGGTATTCAATGTGAGCGGTGTTAATAGTTATACCACGCGCTTTTTCCTCTGGTGCCGAGTCAATAGAATCGTAGGACGCTTTTTCGCTAAGACCTGCCTCGGACAGAACATGTGTAATTGCAGCTGTCAGCGTAGTCTTACCGTGGTCAACGTGGCCGATAGTCCCTATATTGACGTGCGGTTTAGTTCTTTTAAAGGTTTCCTTAGCCATCGGGATAAGATTTTGCTTAAATTAAGTTGAAAAAAAATATGCTGTGCGAACTTCCGCACGAATAATATATGGACCGGCGTAGCCGGTTAATATTTCTTTATTGATCAAACTCTTGGTTTAAAACCAATCGGTAGAGCCAATGAAGGGAATTGAACCCCCGACCCCTTCCTTACCATGGAAGTGCTCTACCCCTGAGCTACATTGGCGTTCTGTATTATCAACAGAATTATTCAAACCCTAACCTAAACATTTCCAGGTTAAGATTTGAAACTTCGAGCGGGAGACGAGACTCGAACCC
>JAGQWR010000052.1:69629-90717 GCA_020437105.1 Saprospiraceae bacterium | reverse complement strand
TCGGCTTCACGGTCTAAGGGCTTTGCCCGGTCTATATGGCTTTCCCGGTTGAGAGTTGAGCGTTCAAAAATTCGTCTGTGACGAATAAACGATTCAAACGCATAAAACCTTCGCGCAGCGAACCGAACCCTAATTCAAAATTAAAAATTCAGCATTCAGCATTCAGCATTCAAAATTAAAAAATCTATCTCCTCCGCCCGGCACTTTTAGCTCCTGCAGCACCCGGAGGTGCATTAAACGCACCGCCTTTACTCATCTTGTGCATCATCTTCCGCATTTGGTCGAAGTTCTTGATGAACATATTTATCTCGTGAATATCCCGTCCGCAGCCCAGGGCGATCCGTTTTTTGCGGCTCATGTTTAGGAGTTCCGGGCTGGTACGTTCGTCGGGTGTCATGGAATAGATGATAGATTCAACCTTGACAAATGCGGTTTCGTCAATGTCCAGATTCTTGGTGACCTTGTTCATGCCCGGAATCATGTTCATCAGGCTCTTCATGTCACCCATCTTTTTGATCTGGGCCATCTGACTGAGGAAATCGTTGAAGTCAAACTTATTCTTCTTGATTTTTTTCTCGAGTCGTGCTGCTTCTTTTTCGTCGAATTGATCCTGCGCCCGCTCCACGAAAGAAACAATATCACCCATGCCCAGAATCCGCTGGGCCATCCGATCGGGATAGAAGATATCGAGTGTTTCGAGTTTCTCTCCCGTACTGATGAATTTGATCGGTTTTCCGACAGTATATTTCACCGAAAGGGCAGCACCACCGCGTGTATCCCCATCGAGTTTGGTCAACACAACGCCATCGTAATTGATGCGTTCATTGAAAACACTGGCTGTATTAACAGCATCCTGACCGGTCATGGAATCGACTACAAAAAGCGTTTCATTGGGTTGGATCGCTTCTTTGATGTTTTCGATCTCCGACATCATTTCTTCATCGACAGAAAGACGGCCGGCGGTATCGACAATCACCACGTCCAGTTTATTGTCCATGGCATACTTGATCGCAGCCAGGGAGATCTCTACCGGATTTTTATTCTCCGGATCTTTAAAGATCGGCACGCCAACCTGTTCGGCCAGCACAGACAGCTGATCGATCGCTGCCGGACGGTAAACGTCGCAGGCAACCAACAGGGGCTTGAGTTTTCTTTTTTCCTTGAGGTGAAGTGCAAGTTTGCCGGAGAAAGTAGTTTTACCCGAACCTTGCAGTCCTGCGATAAGCACCACAGCCGGAGCGCCTTTTACATTGATACCCGCAGACTGGCCGCCCATCAGATCGACCAATTCGTCCATGACGATCTTGACCATGAGTTCTCCGGGCTTCACAGAGTTGAGCACATTTTCACTACCCAGTGCTTTATCCTTTACCTTATCCGTAAATTCTTTGGCAATCTTGTAGTTCACATCAGCTCCGACGAGGGCCCGACGAATTTCTTTGATCGACTGGGCGATATTGATCTCGGTGAGTTTGCTATCCCCCTTAATAGTCTTCATTGCCCCTTCCAGGCGTTCACTCAAACTTTCAAACATGCAGTATGATTTTTTCTAAAAACAGCAAGTGTCCTTGAAAGGTTTTTTTGATTCCTTTCAAATTGAAGCCCAAATATATTGAAAACGTTTTGCATTGAAATTTTTCTCTGCATTCAATCTGTTTTGATCGCACTAAAAGGGCCATCTTTCTGTAGATTCGGGGAGCATACTAAAAAAAAGAGTTGTTATTCTGGCCAAATCGTTGGTTTTTATCCAGAAAAATGTCCATCAACTAAAGAAGATTTCATCTTTTTGTTATTTTGAGACGAGAAGACGGTAATCGTCTTAAAAATGCTCTCCTGAACATATCAAAAAACAAAAGGAATCCTTTTTTGGATTTCCTGAACTGGTATCACCCTTCCAACAATATTTTAAATGTAGTGCCTTGGTATGCAGTACCCGGGCTGTTATTTGTAATAACCAACTTTAAATATTATGAACACAACCACCAGGTTTATTCTATGGCTAATATTGGTCATATTACTTGGTTTGCTGTGGTTTGGTCCTTGGTACCCCTGTTGGCAGGAGGTATTTTGCCCTGATTGTATCAAGGGCGCAGAAGTCTCCGGACTTACTGAAGGTGAAACCACCGAACCAGAAACCACGGCCGTTATCCGTGGACCACTTGACTTCAAATGGTCGGACGTTACGCCCTATCAAAATGAAGGATTTGCTGCCTATAAAGCACAGGTTCTCGCGGGCAAAACAGATGACAATATTCTGGAGATCACCGGTCTGTATTACGACGGAGAACCAGCCCCAGAAGGTTTTGAAAATATGGGATTGGCGCGTGCCGCCCAAATCAGGAAACTCTTCCCGGATGTTCCAGACGACCGCATCCTGCTCAAAGCACGTGCGGAGGATGAAACGGATGGCACCCGAACCGGTTACTTTACAGCGTCCGCCTTTAATTGGCTTGAAGCGGATAAAACAGCCAAGGAGTCTGTAGAGGAATTAGCCGACCGCACAGTTATTCGTTTCCCACTAAATTCTGCACAGAAAATTTCTGACCCGGGTATTGATGAGTATCTGGACAAATTGGCCAAACGGGTTATTTCAACCGGCGAGCAAATCCAATTGACCGGACATACCGACAACACAGGCGGGGAGGATACCAATATGGTATTGGGTCAAAATCGGGCAGATGCCATTCAGCGCATCCTCCTGTCAAAAGGAGTGCCACAGGCGCAAATTTCGGCCAAATCCCGTGGGGAAGAACAGCCGGTTGCTTCCAATGATACCGAATCCGGTAAAGCAGAAAACCGGCGTGTCGAGGTACGCTTCCTTAAATCCAATTAGTCAAAACTAAAAATCAACCTCTGATGGAATTTAATAATCTCTTTTTACAAACTGTAACCAATTGTCCCGGATGCTGGTGGAAGATATTCGGGATGTTTTTGGCTGCCCTTTTATTGGGCTTGCTCCTGGGGGCACTGCTCTGGCGCAAATATAAATCAATGGTCAATAAGGTTGAAGCTGAACGCGATAACTACCACGCAAAGCTTACAGACACCGAAAAGGACTTTGCCAGCCTGAAGTATAAATTTGACGAATCCTCTAAAGAGAACGCCAAATTGAAATCTTCACTCAATAAATGTGAAGCGGATAAAGCCATGTTGGATTTCCGTTTAAATAAACTTACAGATGGTGGTGATGCCGGTCCGGTAAGTGCAAGTGCAGGCATTGTTTCCGGCACGGGTACATCCGGTGATGAAGGTTTTGGATATGGTGCGATCTTTAGTTCGGATAATCTTCAAATTATCGAAGGTATCGGACCGAAAATTGAGCAATTACTAAAAGATGCCGGTATTGGTACCTGGGCAGCTTTGGCAGGAGCCAGCTATGATAAGGTTAAAGGTGTGCTTGATGCAGCCGGACCACGTTACCGGATGCATGACCCCAAATCCTGGTCAGAGCAGGCAAAACTGGCTGCTGATGGAAAATGGGAGGAATTGATCAATTACCAAAAATTCCTCGACGGCGGAAAAGAAGGCGGCTCCAGTACGGAAAACCCTTCTAAAGTCGAGAAACTCTATTTCAAAGCGCTTGGTTTTGCTTCCCAGAACCCGACTGATTTAAAGTTGGTGGAAGGTATCGGACCAAAAATTGAAGATTTGTTGAAGGCAGCAGGGATAAATAACTGGTCTGATCTGGCGGCTGCATCGGTGGCTAAAATCCAGGGAATTCTCGATGCCGGTGGTGACAAATTCCGCTTGGCTAGTCCGGAAACCTGGCCGAAACAAGCTGGTTTGGCTTCTGAAGGCAAATGGTCTGAACTAAAAGAATATCAGGAATTCCTGGACGGCGGAAAAGACCCGGGATAGACTGAGTAAAACGTTTTAAAAAAAAGCTCCGACTAGATGGTCGGGGCTTTTTTTTGTATTTTTATGCATGCTACTAAAACCACACTTCCCCCTTGTAATTATACTGTTTGTGACCATGTCCTGCCTGGGTGTCAGTACCACAAGCAGCCTGGAAGAAAATCCGCCTGCGGAGGGCTTTGATCTGGCCGGTTCTGATTCCTTAGCCATCCTTCTTGCGGATCAGGTTATGGGAGCTATGGGCGGCAGAGCTGCCTGGGATAACACGCGCTTTTTGCGCTGGAATTTTTTTGGCAGCCGGCTCTGGTACTGGGATAAATGGACCGGTGATGTGCGGATGGAAGTGCTAAAAGATGATACGCGGGTTTTGTATAATTTGCAATCAGGCGCGGGACAAGTCTATAAATACGGGAAAGAATGGCAAGACCCGGATACTTTGGCAATGTATCTTGAAAAAACCAGACAAGCCTGGATAAATGACTCCTATTGGTTGTTTATGCCCTTTAAATTAAAAGATTCTGGCGTAACAATACAGGCATTGGGGTTGGATACTTTGTCCAACGGCCAGGCGGCCAATGTCCTGGAATTGCGTTTTCAAGGGGTAGGGGTAACGCCTCAGAATAAATACCATGTCTGGGTGGATACAACCGACTCACTGATCAAACAATGGGCATTTTATGGAAGCGCCTCTGATCCGGAACCGGCGTTTATTACTCCTTGGGAGGGTTATCAAAAATTCGGCGAAATTTTGCTTGCCCCATCAAGAGGGGAAAGCAGAACAATAGAAAATATTGGGGTATTTGAAACCCTTGACCCGGCCATTTTTGACAACCTGGCTCCAGTAAAATGATCCATCAACAAAAAACAAGCTCCGGGACTTTGTGCATTGCTCCGAAAACGATGGCTTTTTGACCAAATTTTTTCGCGAGCTCCTGTCCGGTAGTGCGCGTCATTCCGAGTACAAATAAACTTTCTTCTGCCGGCCAGCTTTTGTCTAAAGACACGCCTTGTCCTTCAAGCCAGCCGTATTTGTTTTCCTGAAGGAATTGTATGAGCGCCTTTTGGCGAATGTCATTTTCAGCTGGTGGTAACGGAACAGAGTCCGGATTCCAGGCTGTAATAAATGTAAAACAGCCTGCCTGGCAGGTTTGGAGGAGTTGGTCAACATCGGCTGCGGGCTGCCCAATTCGAAAAGATATAGCTGGTTTATAGACCTTGTAAAGGGTGTTTTCATACCAGGTTCGAAACTGCTCGTCGGAAGGTTTGTAAGAATCGTCCATGTTTTAGTTTGGGAAGACCAGAAAATTTTACCTTTGCCCGGAGATTTTTAAAGCATCGCTTTTAGTTATGGCAGACGGCCGTCCAGGTCGCCTCTTGCAATATGACGTTTTATGGATAGAAATGCAATAATTGGATTTGGATTAATCTTTATTTTGATCCTCGGTTGGCAACGCCTAACCCGGCCCACAGAAGCACAGTTGGCGGAGCAACAACGTGTCCAGGATTCCATTCAGCAAGCTCAACTTATTGATACAACTACGAATACACAGTTGTTGACAGAAGACTTTCCGGTGGAAGGTGTAGATAGTGGTAGTGTTGCCGTAAATAATGATTCGCTCAAGCAAAGTTTATTGGGCCAGTCTTTTGGTGCATTTGCTCCTGCAGCTTCCGGTGAAGAACAAACTTATACCATTGCCAACGATCTAATGCGGGTGGTGATTAGCAATAAGGGCGGCCGAATTGTCGAGGTGGAATTGCTCGGTTATAGTAAAATCACAGAATCAGAAGACAATGAGGAGATTAAATCCCCGCTTTTACTTCTGGAGGATGAGAAAAATAAATTCGAATATCTGCTTCCTGTACCAGGTGCCCTGAATAAGGTGGTCAAGTCCAGCGATCTGTATTTTACCGCGCAGCAGAACGGACAAAACCTGGTTCTTCGCGCAAGCGCAGGCAACGGCCGTTATTTTGAGCAACGGTATGGACTACAGGACGGTAATTACAATATTGATTACGAAATCAGTATGGAAGGACTGAATCAGGTCCTTGATCCGACACAGTCAAGCATGACCTTGCATTGGCTGAATCACCTGGATAAACTGGAGAAAAATATTATGTACGAGCGGAATTATTCCACCGTATATTTTCGGCCTTCAGATGATGATGTGGAGCATTGTTCCTGTACTGCCAATGATCAGGAGGAATCCTCCCAACCCATCCAATGGATTTCTAATGCCAACCAGTTTTTCAACAGTACTCTGATTGCAGAGACGGCCTTCACAGGCGCCGAATTAGAGGTCTTTGTCTTTGAGGAAGATGCAGATGATTTAAAGCGCCTGGAATCAAACATTCAAATCCCGCTGAATGGCGAGAATTTTGTAATGGATTGGTATGTTGGCCCCAACGAATTTAAGACACTCCAGTCTTATGATATGGAGCTGGAATACGTCATTCCTTTCGGACGGAGTATTTTGGGCACGATTAATCGCTGGGTTATCCGACCAATCTTTCAGTTCTTCTCCGGACTAATTGGAAGCAAGGGGATCGTGATCCTGTTGTTGACCATTTTCGTGAAATTGATCCTTTATCCGCTGTCATACCGGATGTTGTACTCCCAGGCCAAAATGGGGGCATTGAAACCCCAACTGGCCGGGCTGAAGGATAAATTTAAAGGCGACAATACTAAAGTACAGGCTGAAACCATGAAGATGTACCAGGAATACGGGGTGAACCCGCTTGGTGGCTGTCTTCCGGTGTTGTTTCAAATGCCAATCTGGATTGCCTTGTACCGATTTTTCCCGGCATCTATCGAGTTTCGGCAGGAATCTTTCCTTTGGGCATCCGATCTGTCATCTTATGATGTAGCCTTTAGCCTTCCCTGGAATATTCCATTCTATGGTGACCACGTAAGTTTGTTTACCCTGCTTTGGGCAGCAACAACTGTTATTTATACTTACTACAATACGCAATCGATGGATATGGGATCAAACCCGGCCATGAAATACATGCAGTATTTTATGCCGGTCATGTTCCTGTTCTTCTTTAACAACTATGCATCCGGACTTACCTGTTACCTGTTGTTTTCCAATATGTTTAATATTGCTCAGACGATAATTACCAAAAATTACATTATCAACCACGATAAGATAAGAGCAGAAATGGAGGCACATCGGAAGAAACCGAAAAAGAAAGGCGGGTTTCAGTCTCGTCTTCAGGATGCCTTGAAAGAGCAACAAAAGGCGCAGGAAAATAAGGCTAAGAAAGGAAAGAAATAATGCTTTTGCATCGGATCATATTGCCGTTCCTGTTTGGGATGCTGTTGATCTTTTCCTGCCATCCTAAAACAATCCCATCTGTAGCGCCTGTTGCAGATGGGATTGTTTTAGAATCTTCTACCGAAGCTCCTGCTATTGATACCTTTCCAGTTGTACCCAGGCAAGGACCACGAAAATGGCTTTCTTTTGTGCGATTTCCCTGTTACGGAAAATGCCCGGCTTATGCACTTGAACTTTATTCGGATGGGAGAGCTGTTTATTCCGGGAGCCGCTTTGTGAAGCGAAAGGGTTTCTTTGAAGCGTATTTCAGTACCGGGTTAATGACGGAAATACTTGACAAAGCAAATGAAATTCATTTCTTCGACCTGCCGCCAAAGTATCCCGAAAACGGCCAACAGATTCCAGAATTGCCGCGCACGCTTATCCTGTTTCAATTGCCCGACATCGTAAAGGGGGTTGAATTTACTTACGGGCAACCTGACGAAATTAATGACTTCGTAAAATACCTGGATCAATTAATTGAAGGCCACTCCTGGAGGTCGATTCCTGATCCCTATAATTCTGTTGAGTAGTTTTATTTTTTAAGTCCTCAACCACAAATTAAAACTGCATATTTATCCCCAGGATAAAATTTACGCCCAAATCATCTGCAAAATAGCGCTGCCGATTTAAATAATCCCGGTAGGATACATTTAAAATGTTATCAACTTTTAAATAGATGTTTAATCGAGTTTTGGAAAATTGTTTTTCAGCGGATATTTTGGCTCCTAATAGATTATACGCGGGGGGCGCCGGACTATAATCCTGAAACGGAAGTAAATTGCCCTGTTCGAAAACCCATTTGTTATTAATCTGAAATTCCAGATTCTGGATATTGTCAACTTTAGGAATTTGATAATTTAAGGCTGTAAATATATTTCCAGGGGGCATGAAAATAAGCGGAATGTTATTTGTTTGATCTAATCCCTTTATGTAGCTGTATTTTAAAGCAGCTTGTAGTTTGTCTGAAACCTGGAAAGTGGTACTTAAATCAAGTCCGTAAATTTGGGCATCGGTCTGTTCATATTTAAATACCGGAAAGGCTCCACGAATGGTGAGCCGAAATTCGTCCTGAGGGGCCAGGAATATATAGTCGCTGATCGACTGATAATAAACCAAAGATTCAAAAAATAATTTCTTTCCAAATCGCCCTTCAAAAGAGAATGTGGTTTTAAAGGACTTTTCCTGAAATAAATCCGGATTACCTTCCTCTATGCCACTTACGCCCTGGTGCAATCCATTGCTGTATAATTCATTTATCTCCGGATTTCTGGATGCTAAGCCAATGTTGGCGGCTAGTTTAATGGTCGGAATCGGATTATAAACAATACCTCCTGATGTGCTTAGGTTTTGAAATTTGGTATTATACCGCACAATTTCGCGGGGTAAACTAATGGAAATGGCTGCAATTCTTCTGTCCTGATAATCAAACCGTCCGCCGAGTTCAAAAAATAATTTTTCTGATTTTTTAGAAAGGATCCCAAATACACCGGTTTTATAGTTGATGTAGTCGGGTATTAAAGGTAGTACTCCTGTTTCGGGAATATTTGTATTGGCAATACGACTGAGCTGAATACCCGTTTTAACTTTCAAACCAAATCGGAAATCACCCTGATATTTCGCCTCCAGAAAATTTGAAAATTGTTTGAGGCTTAAGGCGGGTTCGTCGCTTCTGCCACTCCTGCGGACATCATATTCCTTCCGAAGGTCTAATTGACCGGCATACGAAAAATCGATCCATTGATTACTTCCTATAAAATATTGTGTATGGACTTTTAATAACTGGTGATTTACCTGTTGTGAAGGAGCCTCAATAGCATAAGCAAAATCAGGTTCGGTAAAAAAAGGTTGATCCTGATTGAGGGCTTCCTCTAAATCAGTTAAATTACCGATATGTGAACCTCTTAAAATACCCAGGCGGGTATTAAAAGAGCTAAAATAAATATCACTGTTCCAGCTTTCAGAAAACTGCTTTTCCAGTTGTAATGCAATATTAGCTTCTGCGCTTCCGGTGTTTCTTAAAAAATAATCGGGGCTGCGTTTGTCACCACTCTTTTTAAGTGTACCTACAGCACGCCAGGCGATTTTTTTATTATGTTGTTGGAATTGCAGGTTTAAGCCATTGCCCAACCCGTTTGATTCAAAAAAGTATCTTGCTTTTCCATGAATATGGGGTTCGTTTTCAATTTTGTTGGGTTCAACTAAAATGACGCTACCCAATGAATTGCCCTGATATTCTAAAACGCCGACGCCTTTTATTACTGTAATCTTATTCGCAACAAGCGGATCAATTTCCGGACTGTGATCAATGCCCCATTGTTGTCCGTTTTGCGTAATACCGTTATTTAAAATGGTAATACGGTTTCCGTAAAGGCCGTGGATGATTGGTTTGGAAATTCCGTTGCCATTGCGGAGCGTACTTACGCCCGATATATTATCCAGCATATTTGCCAGATTTTGGTCGGTATTTTCAGAGATGCTTTTTTCATTGAGTGCTTGTACCTCCTGTGAGCTGGTTTTAGAGTGGGCGCCGCTTACAATGACTTCGTCGAGCAATTGCGCATTGTGATCCATTCGAACAATCAGGCTGGTATCCTGACTGATCTCTAAATATAACTCTGTTGTTTCGCAACCAATATGGCTGATGTCCAAATGGTAGTTTCCCGGGCAAATATCAGATAGCAGGAAAAATCCGCTGCTGTCGCTAATGGCTCCTTTTGAAACTTCCTTTAAAAAAATGGTTGCATAGGAGATTGGTTCCTCTGTACTTAAATCGGTAATCTGCCCCGAAATTGTAACCGTGCAATCCTGGGCCATACTGAAAAATGGGAGCAGAAAAAATAAGGCAAACAGGAGGGTGTGTTTATTGTACATCGATCTCAAATGTTACTTGGATATCTGTTTCACCTCCGGCATTGCTAATATCGCCTTCCGAAACGCCGGTAGCATCCTTGTCTGGTTCATGCCTGAGTGTAATGGTCAGTGTTCCACTTGAACCACTGTCAGGGGTGCTGATGATGGTTCTTAATCCAATGGGGTTTCCTTCCGAATCCTGGTCATTATAGCTGACGTCCAGGCCCGGAATATCTGTTTGGAAAAAAAACTGGTGGTCCAGCGCTTCATCCTCAATTTCTACAGAAATATCGCCGACCGGATCTTCCAATTCATTGAAAAGAGTTAGTATGCCTTCATAAGTTGTATTTGGAGCCAGGGTTCCACCTTTAATGATTGGTGCAGCCCCGCCAGCTCCATCCAAATCCTCGAAACTTAATGTAACGAGTTGGCCAGTACCTGGCATCAGGTTTAAGTATAATGTCGTAATCAACTCCTCCTCATTGGGAATAACAGGATCTTTAGGGATGTCTTCTTTGCAGGAAGAAAGCAAGCATACGAAGAGAAGAGCTGAAATAAAGGATCGATTAATTTGCCGCATAAGTTGCATTTTTAAAACATGAATAGGCAAATTTATAAACTTATTGCAACATTGTTGCATTTAGGAGGATTGATTTATCTGGTCCGGGGCAGGGGATAGGCTTGACGTATAAATGAATTGGGTGTATATTTCAGGAATTCTAAATCCATTAACCGATTGGGCTTTGAGCAAAGTCTGATTATAATCCTGAAACCGAAATGAGAAAAATTCTACTTCTTGTAGTATGTGCTGTCTTATTTGCCAGCACAATGGTTCACGCACAGCCCACCTTTTACTTTGCCCCGGAGGACACACTGACTATTAATTCCGGAGAAACATCAAGCCTTGAAATCCGAACCCTGGATTTTACGCTACTCCAGGAAATTCGCTTTTCTGTTCGATGGGATCCGGATGTGACAGAGCTGTTGGAGTTTACAGATTTACACCCTGACATGGATATTGCGCCGGAGGCATTTATGATCAACAATGAGGCCGGCTATTTTACCTTGTCCTGGCGCGCCTACAATGACTATGATTGTGAATCTTTGGGAATCTCACTTCCGGATAGTTCGACGCTTTTCTCCCTGAATTTTTTGGGAGTTGAAGGCATTTCAGATGTGGCATTCTCCAATGATCCGACAGGAATTTATGTTACCCGGGTTAATGCTTGTCCGCTAGATATCAGTTGTAACCACAGCAGTGTGGGGCATATAAAAGTACTCGGGATGCCTACTTCTGAGTTCAGTCTTTCTGAAAAGCAGGCTGCAACAGGTGTTTTTCCAAATCCATCAGATGGTCTGCTCCGATTAGACATTCCGGATGATCGTTCTTTGCCTGCCTCCATTCGAATAATTGATTCCAGAGGTATCGAATGGCTACAGATTAAGCAAACGAGAACCCCGATTTTGGATGTCAGTCAACTGGCCCCCGGTTTATACTTTGTAGAACTCCAATGGGAAAATAATCGGAGAGAGGTATTACAGGTGCTTATCCAATAAACAATCCTACTGGATCTCCAATTTTTTGAATGCACTGGATAAACGGCAAACCAGCCGTTTATCCAGCTCCTTAAATTCTACCGAACGACCGTCAATTTCTACTTGTTTTGGGGCAAAAGGGAGTCCGGCCAATTCGAGGTGTATTTCTGAATATGGTTCTGAAAATACCCCTTCCCGGGATTGGAGGAGACTCCATGATTTGTTACTTCCTTGCTGGGTAAATGTGCGTTGCAGGTATTTGCCTTTTTGGTATTCGTAACCATCTCCCTGATCTTCGTACACCCTGGATTCCATTTTATCCGTTCCAAAATACGCCTGAAGCTTTAAGTGGTCAGGTGGCGCTTCGCTGGTAAACTGACGAAGTGGATAATGTGGTATTAAAGCTCCTGCCCGGACAAAAATTGGAATGGTACCCATTTTAACCGGGTGGAGTAGGAGCCCGGCTTCTGTTTTTACTGCCTGCCCGTTGTGGTAATTATACCAGTCGCCGGATGGCAGGGGAAGGGATAATGTGGTGATGCTCGCTTCACAAATCGGAAAAACCAATAAGTGGTCTCCGACAAAAAAGGCTTCATCCCAATCTGCATAAAGGGCCTCATCCGGGTTTTCTAAAACCAACGATCGCAGGATGGGACTGCCATCCGTTGCTAGCTTTTGGCATAAGGTGTATAAGTAGGGTAATAATCGGTACCGTAACTCGATTGCTTTGCGGATGTGTTTCTCTGCTTTTTCCCCAAAAGACCAGGGTTCCTGATCGAGCCGATTGATGCGCTCCTGCTCTTTGATTAATTCAGATTCCGCTCCCGCGGCACCGTCCACATTATTGCCCATCGAGTGAATGCGGAAAAAGGGATGAAAAACAGCCAATTGAACCCAGCGAGTCATTAATTCCGCATCGGGTACATCCACAAATCCACCTATGTCTGAACCGATGAGCGAGAAGCCCGATAGGCTCATACGTTGGCATTGGGTGCTGGCCAGTTTTAAATGTTCCCAGCTGGCTATATTATCGCCGGTCCAACCAAAAGAAAAGCGCTGCCCACCGGCATAGGTAGCCCGGGTAATGACAAGCGGTCTTTTCCCGGGTTTGATTTCCTTTAAACCACTTTGTGTGGCACGTACCATCTGCTGGCCATAGATATTATGTGCTTTTCGATGGTCTGTCGGACTGCCATCATAATAATGCCCAACAGCATCCGGAAACGTTTTATGGTTGATCTTAAATACAGCAGGTTCGTTCATGTCATTCCAAAAGCCGTGAACGCCCTGTCTCTCATAAAGCTCACGGTATTGTTTGCCCCACCAATCGCGTACTTCCTCTCTGGTAAAGTCGGGGAAGGCACAATTATCCGGCCATACCGGACCAATCATCAAATCGCCATTAGTACGGCGACAGAAGTAATCCAGTTTTAATCCTTCCGCATAAACAGGATAGTCGGGATCTACTTTAATACCCGGATCAATCATGACCACTGTTTTGAAGCCTTTTTCTTCCAGGTTTTGCACCATTTTTTTGGGATCCGGAAAATGTGCCTTATCCCAGGTAAAACAGCGGTATCCGTCCATGTAATCAATGTCCAGATACAGGGCGTCACAGGGGATTTTCCGCTTCCGAAATTCTGCTGCAATTTCCATCAAACGGCTTTCGGGATAATAGCTCCATCGACATTGATGGAATCCCAGCATCCACATGGCGGGTAGTTCGGGTTTCCCCGTAAGGGAAGCATAAGTCCTGCTGACAGCATTGCTGCTTTCTCCGGTAAAAAAGTAGTAGTTCAATTCTCCGCCATGAGCGCCAAACTGAAAGCTTTTTGGAATCGTTTGCCCAAAATCAAAATAACTGCGATAGGTATTGTCTAAGAACAATCCAAACCATTGCCCCTTGCGATGCCCAACCGTAAATGGAATGGTTTTATACAAAGGATCTGTATCAACATCATATGCGTAGGCATCGGTATTCCAGTTTTCAAATCTCCGGCCATTTAGTCGAAGTGAACCACCTTTATCTCCGAGGCCAAAGTAACTGGCTTTTGAGTCCAGTTTTAGGTCGATGGAAACATCACACATACCCTTCAGGATGGTGCTATATCCCTGAAAACCCTTCCGACTTTTTAATATCTTTTTCCCCCTACTGTCCAGAAAATCAACCTTCAAGCACTTTTTTTGAACATGGCATTGCAATTTAGCCGTGGTAATGGCTATGTAGTCAGGGAATTCTTCCACCTCGTACCCACTTGGTTTAGCAGTGATATAGGCAGGATCCAGCGCATAGGAAAACGCACGTTCCCAGGCACCCCGTGCTTTGTATCGAATCCGGAATAGTTGGTCACCCTGCACATGAATTCGCAATTCTATGCCATTTTCACTTGTAAAAAAACATTCATATCCTTCCTGGATAAAAGACTTTAACCGGTCGGGCCGAAAAATTTCATAAGCATCCTCATATCGGGTACTGACATCAATATCTGCAAAAGGAACGATTGATCTCTCTGGCGTTTTTACTGCTTTTTTCTTCATGCGGGATAAAATTCAGAATGGCTTTTCAATGCGTGTTCAAGTGCTTTGGTTTCTGCTTTTAGTTTGGTTTCTGACCAATTAAAATAGGTGCTGAAATCTGCTAAAATGACTTTGATCAGTGGTCGGATGCTGGTAATATTGAAATACAAACGACCGGTACGGCGATTGAAGAAATCATCAGGAGTAAAACAAAGTTCCTGCTCAATGCAATGTGCCAGTTCAGCGCGGGCAAGGGCCGTTTCAGGAGTATCTGTAAAGGATTTAAAACGGTCCAGGATAGTAGCTGTTTTTTTACCATAATTACTGATCAGATAGTGTGCGCGGTCATCTGCGAGGCCCAGTCCGCGAATCTGCTCGAGTGTTTGCTTTTCATAAGCGTTTACTTCCTCCACATCCTTGAAAGGACCGCCAATCAAGGAAAGCGTTTTGGTTTTGCAATCCGAATAGGAGCGGCCATTTTCAGCGCTTAATTTTTCACTAACCAGATCAACTACCCGCTCGGCCATTTTCCGATAACCGGTAAGTTTGCCGCCTGCAATAGAAATCAGGCCGTGTTGCGATTCGAAAATTTCATCCTTGCGACTCATTTCAGAGGCATCCTTTCCGGGTTCATAAATTAAGGGTCTCAAACCGGCCCAACTGGATTCTATATCATCTACCTGCAAATGGGCCTTAGGGAACATCGAATTCGCCCCATCCAGCAAATACTGCACATCCGATAAATCGGCAGTCACCGAATTTGGATCACCATCGAAAGGTGTATCTGTAGTGCCTATATAAGTTACACGGAGTCGTGGAATAGCAAATAGCATTCGGCCATCAGGCACATCAAAGTAAACAGCTTGTTTGAGGGGTAACCGTGCATGCGGCAAAACGATATGCACGCCTTTACTGAGAAATAACCGCTTGCCTGTGAGCGACTGATCCTGATCCCGGATTTTATCTACCCATGGACCGGCTGCGCTTACAATATGGGTGGCGTGGATCTCGAATGTTTTATCGGTTAGATTATCCTTTACCTTGATTCCGGTGACCTGTTCATCGGAGTATATAAAATCAGTGGCTTCGCAGTAGTTGATGCAGGTGGCTCCATGTTGAATCGCACTCATAGCCAGATCAATGGTGAGTCGGGCATCGTCTGTCTGGTATTCGGCATAATAACCGCTACCCAGTAAACCCTCCTGTCGAAGGATGGGTTCTTTTTCCAGTGTTTCTTCCCGGCTGAGCATGACCCGGCGGTCTGGCCTTTCCACATCAGCGAGGAAATCATATACCCGAAGTCCAAAAGAAGTAGCTAACCTGCCAAAGGTGCCGCCCTCAATGAGCGGAAGCAACATTTTTCTGGGCCGAACCAGATGTGGTGCCAATTTGTGTACAATAGCGCGTTCCTGTCCGGTTTCCCGCACCAGTCCGATTTCCAATTGCTTTAAGTACCGCAGTCCACCGTGGATAAGTTTGGTTGATTTGCTGCTGGTACCGGAAGCAAAATCGTTTTTCTCGATCAGGGCAACCCGGATGCCACGGGAAGCAGCATCCAGTGCAATACCACAGCCGGTTACGCCACCCCCAATGACCAGCAGGTCAAAAGGACCTTCAGACAGGTGTTTTAAAATCGTTTCCCGATGCAGGGAGGAGCTGTTTGTGGACTGTTTCATGCAAGTTTTTTATAGGCAACAAACCATTTCCGGAACTGTTCGGTTTTAGCAAAAGGATGGTGTTAAATGTACAAGTTGTTTTTAGTTTAGGGGCAAAAGCAGGCTAAAATTCATGGGGTATAGTAGTGGAATTCCGGAAAAGAATTAATTTCCTGCCATGGAAAACAGGCGCACAAAAAAATACGACTTACTGGCTTGCGGCGAATTATTAATTGATTTTATCAGTTCTGATTTTGCTGAAAAGCTGGATGATATTTCCGATTTCAAACGCTTGCTGGGAGGAAGTCCGGCAAATATGAGTATGAATATGAGTCGCCTGGGAAATCAGGTACTGCTGGTTGCTACCGTTGGAAATGATGACATGGGGCAGTTTTTAGCCCAAAGCGTCGGGAAACTGGGCCTGGATGTGCAGCATATTCGGCGAGCAACTATGCCTACAACACTGATCCTGGTTACCCGGTCCAGAGAGGTGTCAAATTTTGAAGCATACAGATCTGCCGATTGTGAGATTTTAGAGTCTCAGCTTTCGCCGAATTTATTGAATGCAATTTCGATTTTCCATACCACTTGTTTCGCCTTGAGCCGAAAACCCGCACAGGAAAACATTCTGGTTGCAGCCGAAAAAGCACATAAACTGGGGGCTCAATTATCTATTGATGTCAATTATGCTTCCAAAATCTGGCCGGACCAGGCTCAGGCTCAGGCCATTGTGAAATCCTATGTCTCTAAAGGTGCCCTTGTGAAGGTCAGTGAAGTGGACTGGGAACGTTTATACGGTACAACACTGGATAAACCGGAATTGGCACTGGACCATTTTTTAGGTCTGGGGGCTTCTTTAGTTTGTGTGACCTTGGGGGGAGACGGCTGCTGGGTAGGGGATGATTCCGGACATGCTTTTTTGCCTTCCCGGAAGGTGGAAGTAAAGGATACAACCGGTGCCGGGGATGCCTTTTGGTCTGGTTTTTTAACAGCTTGGCTGGATGGTTATGATAAGCACACCTGCGCCCTGGCCGGACGCAGTATGGCCGAACTGAAAATTGCCCATTTTGGACCACTACCTGATCAGGTTGATCGAATGGCTATTTATCCGGAAAATGGGTAGAGCCAAGTGGCATCTACCCATTTTGTCCGAATAGCAGCGCTTAGTTGACTACTTTAAACTCTACCGTTTCACTTACTTCGGCCAGACCATCTTCATGTCCCCAAACTTTGGCTTCCACTACCCAGTTTGTATCCGGGTCAACATTCAGTTCCAGGGTATCTTCAAATGAATACATGCCGCTGGTTTCGTGTACATGTGCATCGCTTGGCTTGTTGAAAATCTCCGTGCCATCCGCTTTGTTATACACCCGAACATTTACATGGTGTACCGTGCCACCGTTGTGATCCTCAAAGTCAATTTTGATGGTAATGGTTTCACCTACTGTTTTATCAGCAGAATCCGGAGAATGAAAGTGGATATGGTATTCAGGAGTTGTGTCCATTGTATCATCCTCTACTTTGTCACAAGCTGTAAAAGCAAAGATGGAAAGTGCGAGTACTAAAAAATTAAGTTTCTTCATGATTAACTTATCTAAGTGGTTAAAAAATTATGGAAAGGTTTGTATTGATTCCCGCTTGTTGGTGTATAGCACCACCGCCCAGGTGTTGAAATATGGGTAATTGAATGTTTGTCCCCAGGATAATTCGGCCTTTATTCACATCTATTCCGATCGAGCCAATCCAATTGTTTCCGCCCGTGCCGTGTACGGCTTCCTCTTCATAGATATCGGCCTGGAGGTGTTCATATTGGGCTCCGACAACTGGAAATATTTTCCAGTTTCCGGGACTAAGCTGGTAGCGAAAGAAACTTCCGGCAACAAGTTGTTGCCCGGGATGGTATTCCCAATTTGTGGGCAGAAACCAGGTTGTACTATAAACCAGGTTCCAGAAAAAATCACGGTGCTTATAAACGGCCCGGGCATATCCCTGCAAAGCGAAACTTCCGGTACCGGGATAAAACCAGTAAGGCGTTTCATCAAAGTCCGGAAAAGCTTCTGCATGTTCCCCTAAGGGAACCTGAACGCCCGAACCAATTTCAACAGAAAAAGAACGATTGTCATCAAAGGTTTTTCGATGAAGCCATCCCACTTTTATCCAGGAATCTCCTATCCCTTTGGTCTGGTAGGAAGGCACAGAGTTTGTATATCGGACTGTTGAATAGTACGGAATATCCAGTGAGACCCTGATTTTTTTACCAATCAGGAAGCTGGCATTAAATTGTATTGCGTGTTTTCTATCCAGGCTGATGCGGTCGCCGGGCTGATTCTGACTAAAACGAGTAAGTTGGTACTGGGTGCGGATATAATTTCGATAACTATATTCCAACAATCCACTTGAGGTGCCACTTGGAGCACACCCACAAACATCGCAGGCAGAGACAGGTGCTAGCGCATACATCAACAAGGACAAACACAAAACGTATTTGTACATGTTTCAGCGTTAAAGAGATGAAATAAAATTTTAATCAATGTCTTAAACTGCCACCTGTCTGGGTGGGTGGAAAAGGGCAAAGGCGAAGAGTCTTAAAGGCGCAGTTGACTCCCGGAAAACAGCTTTTCTTCTATCCTCCATATCTGCCGGGATGGCCGGAATAACAGGTACCAGAAAAAAATTGCTTTTTTGAATCTCAGGCACAGAAGAGTAGTCCCCGTTTTCCTCGGAGTTATGAATTTTAGCGAGTTTTTGATTTAACTGACAACTCGCAAAGCACTCCAATTCCGGGGTGAATCGATTTTGGCAAAACCGGGCTTCCAGGGTGCTTTGTTGCAGCTTAAAAGTAATCTGAACGGTCAGATCCTGAAATTGGATGGCAAGCAGGCAAACAATGGAACCCCAGACAAAAAATTGCAGGCCTAAGTTTTTTATATGTTTGTAAACTTGTGGCTCCATATCGGACTCAAAGATATGCACATTCCTAAATTATATAACATTAAGGCCGTTTTATGTCAATTATAAAACAATTTGAGAATGATTTGCGACTAATTCTGCTCATGACAGGATTGGCTGTATTCGGGGCAGCCTGCTCCAATGCGCCTGTTTCATCGGTACCTGACAAATCGTCCAACCAGGAGATGGCTGCTTTGTTAGACAGTCTTCGACAGGCCACCAATCCAATGGATAATTACTCGCTTAATTCCAGGCGGGCAGAAATACTGGCTGCTAAGGTGGCAAATGCCAAGGATGTCAACGCCCGGATTGAAACCCGGTTTCAAATGGCAGCGGAGTACCTGCGTGCCGGCCAAACAGACAGAGCTATAACGGAGTTGTCCGGATTGATTCAGACCTTAGAAGGCTATGGCCTGGGACTGGATGACCAGACTAAAATCATGTATTCGATGCAGGCGCTGGCCTATTTGCGGATGGGGGAGCAGGAAAACTGTCTGGGGCAACCTAATCCGGCCGCCTGTATTTTGCCGCTTTCGCCGGAAGGCGTACATCAATTTAAACGGGGATCTGAAACGGCCATTCAGTTATATGAGAAAATTTTGGAATCCTTTCCGGACGATCGTCAATTACAATGGTTGCTCAATCTGGCTTATATGACTATCGGAGAATACCCTCAAGGTGTTCCAAAAAAATGGTTGATTGACCCGAAGTCATTTGAATCGGAAGAAAGTGGGTTTTCGAATTGGAAAGATGAGGCAAATAAGTTGGGAGTCGATATAAAGGGGCTGAGTGGAAGTGTTTGTATGGAAGACTTTAACAATGACGGCTTACTTGATTTGTTTGTTAGTTCTTACGGCTTAAATGATCCCTGCAAGTTTTTGATTAATACCGGGTCCGGATTTCGGGATGCGAGTGCAGCGGCCGGCCTGGAGGGCATCAGCGGGGGCTTAAATGTGACCCATGCGGATTATAATAACGATGGTTTTATGGATGTGTTGGTGCTTCGCGGCGCCTGGTTTAACAAAGGCGGTGCCATACCAAATTCGCTTTTGCGGAATAATGGCGATGAGACTTTCACGGATGTCACGAAAGAAGCGGGCCTCTTGTCTTTTCATCCGACTCAAACGGCCACCTGGGCCGATTTTAATAATGATGGGCATTTGGATTTATATATCGGCAACGAAACCACCAATAGCAATGGCACACGATTGATTCATCCCTGCGAGTTTTACCTCAATAATGGAAACGGCACCTTTTCAGAGATGGCTGCCTCACTGGGAATAGCCGAAGAGGCTTGGGTGAAAGCCGTTGTTTCGGGCGATTATAACGGAGATGGCCTGATGGATATATATGTTTCTGTTCTTGGCGGAATAAATAAACTGTATAGAAACGCTGGCTCGCAGGGGGGGCTTCCTCAGAAATTCGAAGAAGTAGCGGCTGCAGCAGGTATTCAGAACCCGGTCATGAGTTTTCCGGCCTGGTTTTGGGATTATGATCAGGATGGTTTGGAAGATCTATTTGTAATCTCTTATGATTTCAGGGAATTGGGAGAAATTGGTGCCTTTCAAAAGTTGGATTATGAAGATAAATTAGCCGGCCAGATTGAATATCCTGCCTTATACCACAACACGGGCGACGGCACTTTTACGAATGCGACCGGTTCAGCAAATTTGAGCCATGCTATTTTTGGAATGGGATCCAATTACGGCGATTTGAACAGTGATGGGTATCCCGATTTTTATATTGGTACCGGCAGCCCTGATTTTGGGTCCGTTGTGCCAAACAGGATGTTTCTAAACAAAGGCGGGACGGCCTTCACGGAAGTGACCATGAATGGTTTTGCGCACATCCAAAAAGGCCATGGCATTGCCTTTGGTGATATTGACAATGACGGCGACCAGGACGTTTATGCTGTGATGGGCGGGGCTTACGAAGGCGATGTTTCGCGTAATGTATTGTTTGAAAATCCGGGTACAGGCAGCAATTGGATAAACATTCAGTTGGAAGGAACAAGTGCCAATCGTTGCGCTATAGGAGCCCGCATAAAACTGGATATTTTGGAGGCAGACGGTACATCCCATAGTTTATACCGTACTGTTCGCACCGGCGGATCTTTTGGTTCCAGCCCCTTGCGCCAGTTTTTTGGTATGGGGCAGGCACAGGCAATTCAGGCTATATCAATTTACTGGCCGGGCAAAAAGGAACCACAGGTCCATAGCGGGGAGATAAAGCTAAATCAGTTTATTCGAATAAAAGAGGGGCGCAAGGAGATTGAATATCTATCCAATCCAAAGGTGCAATAAAAAAGCCCGCCAGAATTCAAAATAGAATTAGGCGGGCTTTTGGCGGAGGAGGAGGGATTCGAACCCCCGGTACCTCTCGGTACGCTGGTTTTCAAGACCAGTGCAA
>JAGQWR010000052.1:68967-69609 GCA_020437105.1 Saprospiraceae bacterium | reverse complement strand
TCGACCACTCTGCCACTCCTCCGGGCATTAATTAGCTTTTGCGAATCCGGGTTAGCTAAGAATTGAGTAATTTAAAAAGAAATTTGTTCCTTTGAACACACTTCACTACTAACTTTCACCGCATGTTGTCTAATTGCGATCGCAAATGTAATAGAAAAGTTTAAAAATTATAGCCTTTTTTAATAAACAAAAATTAACAGAAAGTTAATCCTGCTCTTTGGTTATCCTTCATGGGGTTTCTACTTTTGTACTGAATTATTAACTAAACCAATTCAATATGAAAAAGCTGTTTACCACACTCTTTTTCTTTCTATCCGTACTCGCGATCGGTTTTTCCCAGGGCTCTGTTTCTGGTTCGATTGTTGATGACGAATCGGATGAGGCATTGATCGGGGCTTCCCTGTTCATTAAAGGAGCAAACATTGGGTCTGTAACCGACATCGATGGAAGTTTCCGTGTTGCCAATATTCCAACAGGCGAGCACACACTCGTAATTTCCTATACTGGATATGCCACTCAGGAAATACCTGTAACGATAGCAAAGGGAAATGTAGATCTCGGAGTAATTCGAATGGGTTTCGACGCAATCGGATTAAAAGAAATCAGCGTAGTTGCATCCATTGCTGTAGATCGCCGGACTCC
>JAGQWR010000052.1:68608-68940 GCA_020437105.1 Saprospiraceae bacterium | reverse complement strand
CGGTGCACAAATTGAAGCGAAGGTGGGCAATCAGGAGTTTCCTGAGATTCTAAAAACCACGCCTTCCGTTTATGCCACCAAAACAGGTGGTGGATTCGGGGATGCCCGGATTAATGTACGTGGATTTGATCAGCGTAATACAGCTGTTTTGATCAATGGCATTCCGGTAAATGACATGGAAAACGGTCAGGTTTACTGGTCTAACTGGGCTGGTTTGAGCGACGTGACGCGTACCATTCAGGTACAACGCGGACTGGGCGCATCCAAATTGGCTATCGGTTCTGTTGGGGGTACTATTAATCTGATCACCAAAACCACTGATATGAATCAGG
>JAGQWR010000052.1:0-68601 GCA_020437105.1 Saprospiraceae bacterium | reverse complement strand
TTCACCTCTGTAGGTAATGACGGCTATTTGAAATATGGTCTGACCTTATCTTCAGGCCGTACAGAAAAAGGATGGGCGTTTACATTCTCCGGATCTCGTACTACCGGAAATGGATACATTGATGCTACCTACATTGATGCCTGGTCTTATTTTGGTTCGATTGCCAAAGAATTGGGTGACAATCACCAGTTGGTGTTAACCGGTTTTGGTGCTCCTCAACGTCATGGACAGCGGTCTTTCCGTTCTCCAATGAACCAATTGGTTCCCAGCGATGATGCAGATACCAATTCTGATGGTGATGTGAGCAACGAGGAATATACCAACTTCATTGCCGACCATAAAGCGGGCGATTTTGATGAGCGCAACACAATCGGAAGTATTCGGTATAACTCAGATTGGGGATACCGCAACGGGGAGATTTTCAGCTTCCGCGAAAATTTCTACCACAAACCACAGATTGCCTTAAACTGGTATTGGACAATCAACCCTAAGACCTTTTTAGCTACTTCTGCCTATATTTCTTATGGCCGGGGTGGTGGATCTGGTGACCGGGGTGTTATTGATGGCAAAGGCTATTTCCGTTTCCGGGATGACAAAGGTCTTGTACGCGTTGATGATATCGAAGCTTGGAATACTGGCACCGGTGGCCTGGAAGGATTTCCGGCTGATGGTAATATGAAACAAGCAGGTGGTACCTATATTGCCGGTGAGGCGAATGGTATTATCCTTCGGGGTTCTATGAACGAGCACAACTGGTATGGTGCGCTTTCTACCTTGACAACAGAACTTTCAGACAATCTGGATCTTTTGGTTGGAGTAGATGTGCGTCAATATACCGGTTTGCACTATCGTCGGGCCATTGATTTACTAGGCACGGATGTTTGGTTAGAGCCAAATGATGTCAATAATCAGGACTATTCATTCGACCTGGATGGTGACGGAACTATTTCAAGCAAAGAACAAGGGAATTTGGTTTATGAGGATGCCGGTGATTTTAATGGCACGCCTCAGGATCAAAAAGTAAACTACGACAACGATGGTATCGTTGGCTGGTTGGGTGGATTTGCCCAATTGGAGTTTACGTTGGGTGACTTGAGCCTCTTTGCCAGTGGTGCTGTTTCCAACACGGGTTATACCCGCGTAGATCGCTTCCTATATCCTGCAGGCAGTGACCTGGAAACAAGCGACAAATACAACTTCCTGGGATACAATGGAAAATTTGGCGGTAACTATAACATTAATGACAATAATAACATTTTCATTAATGCCGGTTATTTCTCAAGAGCTCCAAACTTTGATGCTGTTTTTCCAAACTTCAACAATGAAGATATTTTTGAAAACTCAGCAAATGAGAAAGTACTTGCAGGAGAACTTGGTTACGGTTTCCGTTCCGGAAAGTTTGCTGCCAATTTGAATGGTTATTACACCCAATGGCAGGATAAAACCTTCTTCCGCTCCTTTACGGATATTAATTCAGGGGAATCATTCTACGCAAACATTGCAGGGTTGAATGCAGTGCATACTGGTGTTGAACTCGAGTTCAACTCCGAACTGTTCCGGAATTTCTCTTTGGATGGTGCCGTTTCTGTTGGGGATTGGTCCTGGCAAAACAATGTAGAAGCATTGATCTCCAATGATGACAATATCATTATTGATACAGTAAATGTTTATGCAGCCGGATTGAAAGTAGGTGATGCGCCACAGACCACCGTTTATCTGGGGGTAGGCTATGAATTTGATTTTGGATTGGGTATTGATGTTGATGCGTTCTATTACGACAAACTTTACGCTCAATTTGATCCTGCCAGACGTTCTGACGAAAAATTGGAAGGTGTACAGGCAATTTTGTTGCCTTCTTACATGCTGGTTAACGGTGGCTTGAGCTACACAGCTGTTATACAGGGAGTAACGGCCCGATTCAGATTTAATGTGTATAACTTGTTTGATGAACTCTACATCGTAGAGACAAATGACAATGTTTCCACAAATAACCTGGAGGGAAATCTTTCCACCTCAGGCGGTTTCTTCGGTTTTGGTCGTACCTGGACCGCAGGTCTGAAAGTAAGCTTCTAAGCTACTCGGCCAACTGAAAATAGTAAGAGCGCATCCGGCATGGTCGGGTGCGCTCTTTTCTTTTTATTGCTTTTGAGTACTATACCTCCAATTCGGCGATTTTTTCCTGAACCCACTGGTAGCTGGCCATACTTTTCATGCCTTCCAATTCCTTTTTGAATTTTTCAATGGCGACCTTATCACCCGGGATAATCCGACTCAGTTTTTTGGTGGATCTAATAAGGTCCTGATACATTTTTTTACGCCTTGGCGGAATGTTCTGGTGCCGACCCAAATAGGCCCGGAAACTGTCCATCAGGGAGTAGAGCGGCTCGATTTCGTCCTGCTCGTAATAGGTCATCAACAAAAACGTCTTCGATCGCAAATTGTAGGAAAGGTCATTGTACTCCACAAATTGCAGGGTTTCAATAACCTTGTCGTATTCTTTCTGGTAAAAATAGAGTTGCGCCAGGTTGAAGGTGACCGCATTTTCCCGATGAATCTCCGGTAAATATTGCTTGTGTTTCAGGATAAAGGACTCTGTCCACTTGATTTCACCCAGACGCAATCCAACCGTCACTACATTTCGGAAGTGCCCAATGGCCAGCTCCCCGTCAATGATGATCAGCTCCTTTTTCAGGAGATCCTGGTAAAGCATGAAGTATTCACGCAGAAACTCGGATTTTCCCTGGTTGATCCGCCGAACACAATAATTGATAGCGAAGGTGTATAGCCAAAAAGCTTCTTCCCGCCGGAATTGGAGTCCGTGCCGATCCAACAAAGTTCTTAGCCGGAAATAGTGATCTGGTTGATCTACTTCCGACATCGACTTATAGATGTAGTAATAGATGATAACCGGAGGAATATCTTCGTAGTGGGGCTCATTTTGAGCTACATGCTGTATGATGTCGTCAATAAAGAGCAATTCATACTTATGATCTCCTTCATCATATTGCCTGCTCAGGGCAGCACACTTAATCCGGATCTTTTCTGCCATATAGAAATAATCAAGGCAGGAGGAGATGTCTGTAATATTCGTGCGTTCAGACCCGTGCCGATCCTGGTAAAGCAGCCGATATTTGTTGTTTTCAAAGGCATATTGCTGGTAAAAATAGGCCGCAGATTTATGTGGCGCTGTTTCGGTTAGTCTTCCGGCTTTGCGCAGTGCACCGCTAACGAGCTGGTCAAATTTGCGATCTCCCAGGCCACTCAGCAACTGGTTTGTTTGGTGCAGTTGCTGGGATTCATATTGCTCTTGGGCCAAATAGGATTCTACCAGTTTTAAGAGGTCAGAGACATATTTTCGAAAACGGACATCGTCGTATTCCTTCCCGGGGTGCGCCTTTTTCCAGAGCGCCTCCTTTTCTACAGAAGCCTTTTTTTCGCCGTTAATATGCCGCGAAATTTCTTCAAATAAGACCTCCAAAGCCTCACTTCTGTTGAAGTAGGGAGACTGTACAAACTTTCTGCAGCGGTTTTGTTCGTACTTGTTAAACTGGGCTACTACATGGTATAATTTTGTATGTTCCATTTCTAAAATTGGCAAAGATTTTAATACAGGTGATCCTCGAAAAAATACTTGCTATAGAAGCCTTGGCTTAAAGGTAAAATTTAATTTTCATTATTCACAAAAAGGACAGTCGGGTGCTATCTATTGTATTGATAATCAAGTCTATAGAGATTTGAATTTAGTTAATCAATCTTCACAAGAAAAAGAATGTAAAAAATGCTCTTGGTGATATGATAGAATCAACGTATATTGCAGCAACCTGGCAATGTTATAAATCCACGAACATGAAAATTTTTCGACTCTTTATGAATACGGCTTGGCGCTTCCTCTTCGCAGGATTAGCGCTTTTTGTCGTTTCGGAGTCGGCTGCACAAGATGGCGGTATTGAGTTTCATTCCATCAGCCTCACCATAGGTGATACGCTGGAGTATGATTTTTACTCAAATCCGCCTTACTTACCCTCTCTGGAGCAAGTCAACAATTATCCAAAGTATGGTTCGGCCGATCTCCCAGGCCCTGGTTCCCAAGGGACTACGGGTTGGAATACTCTGACCTACATCCCGACTGTCAGTAATTCTGTCCGGGATACTATCTTTTTCTATTACTATGTTTTTGACGGTTTCTACCATCCTGTTTATGTGACCCTGGAGATACTTGTTGTTCCTTCGGTTGTTCAGGCAGTAGATGATTATGCAGAAACAGTAGAGGATCAATCTGTAACCATCAGTGTTTTAGACAATGATTGGGCAGATGTAGGTATTTTACAAATCGCTGATGTTCCGCTCGTAAATAGTGGTACATTTTTGCTTAATGCAGCAAAAACAGAAGTAACTTTTACACCAAACCCCGGCTTTACCGGGCTTGCGCATTTTAATTATTCTATCTGTGATAATTATGGTGTTTGTGATGTAGCTAAAGTGTCTATTGTAGTTTCTCCAAGCAGTTTGCCAATGACAAATCTGCTTGAAATTATTACACCTAAAGAACGTCCTGTTGAGGTCCTGGCAGAGCTTGACGGTTTCGTTTTGGTGACACCACCTTCCAATGGGTCTATTGATTCCACTTCACAGGATTATCACATCTATATTCCGAATCAAGGTTTTTCTGATGCCTTTGATTCCTTCGTTTATGAAAAAACAGACGGCAATTCCGTTTACCAGCAAACAGTTTCTGTACACGTATTAGACATCGCTTTACCTAATACTTTTGTACGTGATGACCTGGCGAATGGTATTGAAGGCGAGGTCGTAACGATTAATGCCCTGCAAAATGATCTGGGTGGAGATAACCTGAATAGTATTGCCAAAATTACGAACCCACAAAACGGTACGGCGGTACATCTGGGTAATGGTATTTTCGAATATACACCTAATGTAGGCTTCGCCGGGCAGGATTTCTTTGTTTACCGTGCTATGTCTCCGGATTACTCCATTACGGAGTTCGGAATGATCTATGTCAATGTAAGCGACCGAATTCCTGTTCAGGAAAACTTTGAGATCAGCACCGCGATGGAAACACCCATCGTTATTGAGTATAATGTACCAATTGATGAGTTTAGTCTCTCTGTAGTGGTTGATCCATTTGTCGGTTCTGTCGAATATTATCCGGGTTATCAGGAACTGTCTATTAACGGACAGGACTTTGCCGGATTCAATATGCTGATCTATACACCTGATCCGGGTGTGTATGGTCAGATGGATGAATTCCAAATTGAATACTGTGTTACGGGTGATAATTGCCCCAGCTCAACGGTTAAGTTTGATGTAAATATCCTGAATGTTCAACCTTCTGCCGATCAGTATTGCCTGGGCGGCAATTGTGTTTGGGCCGGTGATACAAATACAGATGGTGTCGTGGATATGTATGATTTACTACCGCTTGGCCTTTGTATGGGAGAAGTTGGTTTGACACGTACAGATCCTGATTTGAATAATTGGTTTGGTCAATATGGTGATGACTGGAATGACATCATGTCGGATATTTCCTATGATCTAAAGCACATCGATACCGATGGAAATGGAATTGTTGGTGGACCGGATACCATGGCCATCAGTCAATTTTATCTGCAACACCATTCTATGGTACCTGCTCCAATCAATGCGGGTATTAGCGTGCCACTTTATTTTTATGAAACAGGTACCGAACCTGTTGCCGGCGGTACGCATGTTCAATTGGAAATCTGGTTAGGTGATCCAAATGACCAGGTTGCTGAAGATATTTATGGATTGGCGTTTAGCTTGGAATACGAATCTGATTTCGTTGATCCAAACTCTGTAAATCTGACTTTCCTGGATGAAAGTTGGTTGAGTTATAATTCTCCTGTTTTGCACCTCGTGGAGTCTCCATACGCCGGTCAAATCGACGGGGGTATTACCCGGACAAGCGGAAAGTCAACAAATGGATATGGCGCTATAGCAGTACTTGATTTTGTAGTGATTGAAGATATTGATGGAGGTCGATTAAAAGACGGCTACCTGGATTTCAAAATTACAGGTGGTGCCTATATGAATAGTGGAGGATCCGTTTATTATGTTCCGAATGATGCTATACAAATCCCGCTGGCATATAACGCTACAGCAGACTTGATTGAAACGTCCTTGAACCTCTATCCAAATCCGACAAATGACCTCCTTAATGTCCATTTGAATGGAGTAGGAGCGTCTCTGGATTCCTATAGAGTGTTTACCATCACCGGCCAGGAGGTGGTATCCAGAAGTGGCTTGGAATCGCGATCGACTCAGTTGGAACTTTCTAACTGGACCTCTGGAATGTATATCCTTCAGGCTGTTTCAAGTGCAGGCGAAGTACTTACTCAAAAATTTGAGATCATAGATTGATCTAAGAATATTTTCGTGGAATTTTAATATTGCAAAGAAAGCCATGCTGCCAGGCGTGGCTTTTTTTATTGGGGAAATACTAAAGAAACCACACCCTCGTTTTACTCCATACCAAAAAGATTAGGGACAATTTCTTTTAAGAATTAACTAAAAAATTCACAATACTTCTAAAACTTTCTACTTATTTAAAGCGTTATACGGAAATAGTAGTTAAGTTTTTTTCACAATGTATAAAAAGTGTCCTTTCTCTTAGACTAAAGTGTTTGCATATTTGTATCGTGATAGTTGATAAAGAGGAGTTGGAAACAAAGTCGATAAACGAATCGGCAACTAAAGTTTGAATATGTTCATGGGATTATAATTTGTTAATGGTGGGACCGTCCATCTTTTGGTGGACGGTTTCTTTTCTTTTAACACACGATTCCAGGCAAAAAAAAAGAGACCGACTCAATAAGTCAGTCTCGATATACTCATGGGACTATAATTTGTTATTAGCAGCTACAAGATAGGCTTTTCTCTTTAGCGTGCAAATATTATGTCCTGAAAATTTGAAAAGCCCTCTAATTCGGATATGTTCATGGGATTATAATATAAGTCGCTCCACGGAGCGACTTTTTTTTTTTGCCCTATGCAAAGGCAGTTAAAATCTGTCGAACACTGCTATAATACCCGCGTCCAAAAATATTTAAATGAACCAGCAGGTAGTACAGCTGGTATAAAGGGAGTCTGGATTCAAAGCCGCGTTCAATGGGGTAAGCCTCTTCGTAGGCCCGATAAAATTTTCGGTCGAAGCCATTAAACAACCTGCACATAGCCAAATCCATTTCCCGATGTGAAAAGGCAACGGCCGGATCAATTAAAACGGCTTCTCCAGAAGTGCTGCACAAAAAATTGCCGCTCCATAAGTCACCGTGTATCAGGCTGGGCACTTCTTCCGGACAATTTTCTGCTACACATGTATATATATGGTCAAATAAAGCTAAGTCGCCTGTATCCAGCAAGCCCTGATCATAAGCAAGTTTTACCTGAGGTGCCAACCGCTCTTCCTGATAAAAGTCCGGCCAGCAATCCCAACGCCTGTTTCGTTGAGTTAAGCTGCCTATAAAATTATTTTCGCGAAAGCCAAATGAAGGAGCATTAGTCTGGTGTAACCTGGCAAGCTGCTGGCCAAAAGATTTCCAGAAATCTGGGGAGGTATTTCCGGATTCAATAAATTCAAGCAGCAGTAGGGCAGTCGATTCCCGGCTTCCGCTGCTCCGGATCAAAGGTGTTTTTACAGTACCTGTTTTTGCTATTTCCCGAAGGCCGATTTCCTCTTGCTGCAACATCTCCGCAGCAGCCGGACCACTTAGGACCTTTAGAAAAAAAGGCCCTTCGATTGTGGCGACCTGGTACGCATCAGAAATATCACCTCCTCTAAGTGGGGTGAACGAAATAATGTTAACTTCTAAAATGGATTCACAGAGCCTTAAAAGGTCAGGTGTCACTAGATCCTGTTTTTATTTACCAGTTCCAATAGTTCATCGCGGTAATTCTTACCTATTGGAAGGTGTTTTGCAACGCCCTTTTCCTGTACTTCTACCATGTTTCCAACAATGGCATCTATACGATTAATATTCACGATATACGATCTATGAATTCGTTTGAAATAGGAAACGGGCAATTTGTCCTCCAGGCTCTTCATGGTTTGTAAGGTGATCACACGCGACTTTTCAAGCCGAATGATGACATAGTCTTTCAAGCCCTCAATATATAAGACTTCCTGGAAATTAACTTTTACCAGCTTTTTATCAGCTTTGACAAAAATGAAATCGCCTTCTTCAGAATCTGAAGCTTGCTGGTTTCCGGCATGATGGTGTAACTCGTGTTGCTCAGACGCTTTATTGACTGCTTTCATAAACCGCTCAAAAGAGATCGGCTTAAGCAGATAATCAATAGCATCCAATTCAAATCCTTCTAAGGCATAGTTTGGATAGGCTGTGGTAAAAATTACCATAGGAGGATGCGGAAGAGACTTCAAAAAGTCTGTGCCGGTCAATTGGGGCATTTGGATGTCCAGAAACATCAGGTCGATTCGTTCCGACTTTAATACCTCATTAGCTTCAAGGGCATTGTTGCATTTTGCAACCAGTTCCAATTCGGGAATTCGACTTATGTAGGTTTCGACTACATCCTGAGCAAGGGGCTCGTCATCAACAATAATCGTACGTATCATAATTGAGAAGTTTGATCTGGTTCGTGATCTAAATTTAAACTTAACAGGACACCATAGGAGGTCGGACTGTCGTCTATTTGTAATTCGTATTCATTCGGATATAGAATATTAAGTCGCCTTCTGACATTAACCAGGCCGATTCCGCCACTCTTGCGGTTGGAATCAGGTTTGGGAACGACCGGTGACTTACTATTTTCAATGTACAATTGCAGCTCCTTCATATCCACCTGAAGTCGGATGTGTACATAACCTTGTGTCAGGTTATTATTGAGTCCATGTTTAAAGCTGTTCTCCAAAAAGGGGATGAAAAGCAAAGGGGCTATCATTTGATCGCTAATATTTCCATTTACCTCAAAGGTAATCTCTACATTTTTTCCCTGACGAAGCCGCTCCAAATCGAGATAATTTCGCAGGTAATTGACCTCTTTGCTAAGGTAAACTTGTTTTTCGTTGCATTCATAAAGCATATACCGCATCATCTCCGATAGCTTGATGACGATTTCCGGTGCCTTATCAGATTTTTTCAGCGTAAGCGCATATAAATTGTTCAGTGTATTGAATAGAAAATGCGGATTGATCTGCGATTTGAGAAAGCGGAGTTCTGATTGCATTGTTTGAGTTTCCAGCTCCTGCCGCTCTCTGAGGTGCCTCACCCAGTCGGTCGTAATTTTAAACAGGGTAGAAGCTCCGGCAATCAGGAGTGTCGGAATAAACGCAAAATTTAATTCACTGATCACCCGCGATTGTGCAACCGGATGGTTGGCAAATTTGAGGTACAGGATCATTGCTTTCAACGGCGTGACAATGATAACCAGCAAAATCAACAACCAACCATAGGTCAGGAACCGCTTGCGGGTAAGGTAATTAGGAATCAGGTAAAAAAGGTTGAAATAGACAACGACACTATATATGGCAACCGTAACCAATTGATTGCTCAACGTAAAAAACAGTCCCTGATGATTGAGCATCATCTCAAAAGCTGTCAAAAGGATGAGCAGTACCAGCCAGAAAAGACCGTGATATACTATCCTGTTTGTCAGAAGGTCGTAAATTTTTGCCCGAAATTGGTTGCTCATGAAGGAACTCATACTACTCATGTAAAGGAAACAATTGTTCCTTCTTCTGGGTTAAACTCTTAGATGAAAGGGTTTTTATTTGAGACCAAAGATACTGTGATTTTGGATGTATCCTTTTATCCTTGCATTTCAGAGATGAAAAATGCTAGTTTATTATTCTTACTTTTGCATGGCTTTTTTGGGATGTTCAGTGGTAATACAGGCCAACGAGCCCCCTATGTGAACTGGAAATTAAAAGGATAGATTTCTTATGGTTTATCTGACTCGTAGAGAACGATTCAACGCTGCACACAAGCTATGGAACGAGTCCTGGTCTGACGAAAAAAACCGGCGGGTTTTTGGAAAATGCGCTAACCAAAATTGGCATGGCCACAACTATGATCTATACGTTACGGTAAAAGGAATCCCTGATCCCGAAACTGGATTTATTGTGGATGTGAAGGAGCTGAGCAAACTTATCCAGAAAACAATTACGGATAAGGTCGATCACAGCAACCTGAATCTGGATGTCTCTTTTATTCCGCCAGGGATGCAACCCACAACAGAAAATCTGGTGATTTTATTCTGGCAGCAGCTTGCGCCACACCTGACCTCCTGTACCTTGCATAGTATCCGCTTATTTGAAACAGAGAATATTTATGCCGAGTATTTTGGCGAATAAAGATTCGTATGTCTAAAGAAGAATTTGATAATAACCGATGGGATTTTGAAAAACTCTCTGTGCGCTATCAGGATATCCTGCTAGGTTTAGGAGAGGACCCTGATCGGGAAGGACTCCTGAAAACACCAGAGCGCGCCTCCAAAGCGATGCAATTCCTGACCCAGGGATACACAATGGATGCGGATGAAATTCTTCGATCAGCCATGTTTCGGGAAGAATACAGTGAAATGGTGATTGTAAAGGATATTGAAGTGTATTCTCTTTGTGAACATCACCTGCTGCCATTTTTCGGGAAAGCTCACGTGGCCTATATACCAAACGGATATATCGTAGGTTTAAGCAAAATCCCCCGGGTAATTGATGTGTATTCCAGGCGTTTGCAGGTTCAGGAGCGCCTGACAGACCAAATTTTACAATCCATAAATTCAACTCTGAAACCACTGGGTGTGGCTGTCGTTATTGAAGCCAGACACATGTGTATGATGATGCGGGGTGTACAGAAGCAAAATTCAGTAACCACTACTTCTGCCTTTACAGGCGAATTTGAACGGCAGGAAACCCGTTCGGAATTCCTGAATTTGATCAGTTCAAATTTGCACTAATATCAAGAGCACTACAAAATTTAGTTTGATGAAAGCGTATATTTTTCCAGGTCAGGCTTCCCAATTTGAAGGAATGGGAAAGGACATGTATGAATCTTCGACAGCCATCCAGGAATTGTGGGAGCAGGCAAATGAAATCCTCGGTTTTCGGATCACGGATATTATGTTTGAAGGCACAGCAGACCAACTTAAAGAAACCAATGTAACACAACCAGCGGTGTTTCTGCATTCAATTGGCAAAGTTTTACAGGCAGGAGATAGCTTTGTTCCTGGTGCAGTAGCCGGACACTCCTTAGGTGAATTCTCCGCGCTGGTAGCAGCAAAAGCACTCAAATTTGAAGATGGCCTAAAGCTGGTGAAAGCACGGGCAGAAGCGATGCAGGAAGCCTGTGAGGCTGTTGAAGGCACCATGGCCGCTATTGTCGGATTAGAAGATGAGGTGATTGAAGAAATATGTAATCGGATAGACGAGGTGGTCGTTGCAGCTAATTACAACTGCCCCGGTCAGTTGGTAATCTCCGGTAGTGTTGCCGGTGTTGATGCAGCTGTAGAAGAATTAAAACTTGCCGGTGCAAAAATGGCTATTAAAATTCCTGTGGGTGGGGCCTTCCACTCCCCATTAATGAAGCCGGCAGAAGAAAAACTCCGCGCTGCCATTGAAACAACCCATTTTGATACGCCTATTTGTCCGATTTACCAAAATTTTACTGCAACTGCAGAAAATGCTCCTGATGTCATTAAGGCAAATTTGATCAGCCAGTTGACAGGTCCTGTTCGTTGGACACAATCCATGAAAAATATGATCGCAGACGGGGTCACCGAATTTATTGAAGTAGGTGGAAACGGCAAAACACTGCGTGGTTTTGTCATGCGACTCGATCGCAGATTCCCAAATTCAGCACTCTAGTGGACTGGAATTAGCCTGCAGGTCTTGGGTCAAAGAATTTATCCTTGTAACTTGCGACAAGATGAAACCACAAGGAGGAAGTATTTTATTGTCAGAACCATTTGCCCTTGATTCTAATTTCAAGCGGGCAGCAATTTTGTTGTGCGAACATTCGGGAGAAGGTAGTCTCGGATTTATTCTGAATAAACCGCTGAATATGCGGATTAACGAATTGATCCATGATTTTCCGGAGTTTGATGCCGAGGTTTTTTATGGAGGACCAGTACAAACTGACTCTGTACACTACGTACATAATCTGGGTGAACTGCTGGAAGATAGTGTAGAAGTAGGCTCGGGTGTGTACTGGGGAGGCAACTTTGAAAAACTCAAATTCCTGGTTTCCCATGAACTGGTAAAACCCCGGAACATCCGCTTTTTTGTAGGTTATTCGGGCTGGTCAGGTGGTCAATTGGCCGATGAAATGGATTATGGATCCTGGGTCCTGGCCGAGATGGATTCTAACTATATTTTCAAATCAGAGCCCAGGGAGCTTTGGAGCCAGATTATGAAAAACAAGGGCGACAACTTTGCAGTTATCGCCCAAATGCCGGATAGCATTAGCTTTAATTAAGCCTGGTCTATAGGCTTCTTCTTTCTTCTCCTTCCTCAGATGGCTCTGTCAATGGCGTAGCCGCGATTGGCTCCGGAATAACATAGCCGGATAAAGTAGCCAAATAGGAATCCCGAATCTTATAGAACTCAGGTAGTAATTCTTCTGGTAGAGGAGCCGGAGGTGGGAAATCCAATTTAAGGTGATTTACCTGTTTGCCATTTTTCCAAAAACGGAAACACACATGCGGACCGGTAGCCAGTCCGGTGGAACCAACATACCCAATAACCTGTCCTTGCTTCACATGAACGCCGGAAGAAATACCGGTAGCAAATTTTTGCATGTGGAGGTATTGGGTTTCATATGTTTTATCATGGCGGATTTTCACGAAGTTGCCATTGCCATTTGTATAAGACGCAGCAGTCACTACACCATCTCCAACAGCCAAAATAGGGGTACCATAAGGTGCTGCGTAATCTGTACCCAAGTGCGGACGCGTTCTTTTTAATATCGGATGGTAGCGGTTTAAGTTATAACCCGAAGAAATTCGGGAATACTTAACAGGTGCTTTGAGAAATCCTTTGTTCATCGGACGACCATCCTGGTCATAGTAGCCTTCAAATTCTTCCGAGCCATCGTACCAGATAGCATAATATTCATTGTCAAAGTTTTTGTAAAAGGCAGCATGTACTTTTCCGGCGCCTACTTCTTGTCCTTCAATGAAATGTTGCTCATAAACGACTTTGAATTCATCTCCTTTTTGGAGGTGATGAAAGTCAATCGACCACTGCAGGGCATCTTCCATTTTGGCAGTAAGCTCGATGCTCAATCCATTATCTACCATTGTTTGCCACAGTGATGACTGGATCCTGCCGCCAGCTGTATGAATTTGCGTATCAATCGTACGCTCTACATGCCGCACATTCAATTTATCCTTAAGGTCAAAGACATAATATTCGTAAACACTTGGCTCGTAAATAAAATAATCTGCCCGGGCGGAGGTATCTTTTGTAAGAATGGTATAAGGCTTGCCGGAACGCAATTGCCGAATATCAAAAACCTCTTTAGAATTTTGGGCCAATTGATCAACACTGGCATAATCAATATGAAATTGGCCTAAAATATCTCCAAGAAACTCGTTTGGTTGAATAATTTTTTCAATGGTTACAAATGTATCCAAGGCGAATCCATATTTAACTGTTGGTTCCACAATTGGAAATTCGCCCAGCTCTATTTCCGGTATGGCACCGGTAAGGGAAGATTGTGCATTAATCTGTTTGAAGAAATAGCTGAATCCTACGCCGAAAACAATGGCAGCCAACACCCATATACTGGTTTTCAGAATGGGTGCGGGTTTAGGTGCGGGTTTTGTATAACTCACAGTAGTTTGTTTAGTCGATTTGTTAACGCTCCACAGTATTTAAAAACACCGGGATTACCTCCGAATACTTAAATCTTTATTTGACTGGGACAAATAGACCGACTAATTGCCCCGCCTTTTTGGGATGAACCCTGCAAATATAAAATCCTAATTGACCCTTACCTAACATAATGTGTTAAAAGTCAGGTATTTTTAGTCATTAGGAACAGTAATTCTGATCCTGCGCGGGGTTTTATGGAATATGCACTAACTTCCATCAGGCGAATATCAAAATAGGGCGTAAATAGTTTTTCATACTCTGATTTACTTCCGCCGAAAGGCGGCCCCTCGCCAGGCATCTCCACACCAAAAAGGAGTCCGCCAATTTGACCACCCGGTGCCAACAGACTGTGTACTTTTTTTACATAAGCTTCCCGTAATCCCCTGTCAATGGCACAAAAAAAAGTCTGCTCGAGCATAAAATCAAACTCCATTTCCAACTCAAAAAAATCAGAATGGAGCAAATTGGAATCCGGAATGCCGGGAATAAATTCTCGCACCGCCTGGATAGCTGCTGCTGCCCAGTCACAGACGAATATTTGCGTGTATCCATTTTGATGCAGGTAATTCGCTTCATGAGCCAGTCCGGCTCCCGGAATTAAAATCCGGGCATCTTTTGGGATGTAGGTATCTGCCAGATAAACCAAAGAAGGAGAGGGGCTACCCATGTCCCAGGGAATATCCTGCTTTTGGTAGCGTGCATTCCAGTATTCGGGATTCAGTTTGGAGTCCATTTTAAATTACGTTAAATCCAACTAATTTTACTCAGCCTGCTAAACCTGGTATTTCAGGAAAAGAGACTCTGCCAAAAGTATTCCAATTTTTAGTTCTTATCGGGAGAATTACTTCTGACTCAATCTTTTCCCCAATCTCCACAAAGAATAAAAATTTTATTCATCGAGCCTCCCCGGATTCGCAAAAAATCTTTTGAGACCAGTCAGATCATTAATTTTATCCGCTTACTTCCCTACCTTTGCGGGAAATCCGAAAAACAGATGGCCGACCAGTATAAATATGATCAGCGTGGTGTTTCAGCGACCAAAAGTGAAGTACACGAAGCGATAAAAGGACTAGATAAGGGCTTGTTTCCATTAGCATTTTGCAAAATCCTGCCGGATGTAGCAGGTGGCGATCCCGACTATTGCAACCTGATGCACGCTGATACTGCCGGTACCAAGACGAGTCTGGCCTATATGTATTGGAAGGAAACGGGGGATCTGTCTGTATGGGAAGGCATTGCGCAGGATGCGATTGTAATGAACCTGGATGATATGGCCTGCGTGGGATGTGTCGATGATATTTTGCTTTCTTCCACCATCGGCCGAAATAAAAACCTGATCACGGGCGAGGTGATTGCCCGCCTTATCCAGACTACTACCCGTTTTGCCGAAACCATGCACGAACTGGGAATGGATTTGCATTTGGCAGGGGGGGAGACCGCTGATGTTGGGGACATTGTCCGCACCATTGATGTTGGTTATACCGCCTTTGGGCGAATGAAAAGAGCTGACCTGATTGTGAATAAAATCCAGCCGGGGGATGTTATTGTTGGCTGGTCTTCTTCCGGACAGGCAACTTATGAATCTGCCTATAATGGCGGCATGGGAAGTAATGGACTGACATCTGCCCGGCACGATGTACTATCTAAAATTTACCTGGAAAAATACCCGGATGCGTACGATTCAAATACCAATCCGGACGTGCTGTTTACCGGCTCGAAACTCCTGACAGATACCATTGAGGTCAATGGTGAAGCTATACCGGTTGGAAAATTGATTTTATCGCCAACGCGTACATTTATTCCCTCTATCCGGAAATTATTGGAAGGCGGAAGATCCTCCATTCACGGGATGATTCACTGTACTGGTGGTGGACAGGCGAAAGTCCTTCATTTTATGGAAGAAGGAGTGCGGGTCGTCAAAAATTCGCTCTTTGAGGTGCCACCTTTGTTTAAATTGATACAGGAAGAATCCGGAACGCCCTGGCAGGAAATGTATCAGGTATTCAATATGGGCCACCGCCTGGAAGTTTATATACCTCAATCTGAAGTAAGTCGTACAATCGAGGCAGCGAAAGCGTTTGATATTGAGGCCCAGGTAATCGGTTATGTAGAATCGGCTGAAAAATCAGAAGTTCGCCTCGAAACGCCACAAGGCACCTTTATTTATTCCTGATAAACGACACATGTTAAAAGCAATATCCCCAATTGACGGTCGCTACGCTGGTAAAACAGCCGATCTGACTGCTTTTTATTCTGAATATGCCCTTATCCGATATCGCGTTTTTATCGAGATACAATATTTTACGGCACTCTGTAAATTACCCTTGCCCCAATTAAAAGAGGTTCCGGAGGAAAAACTGCGGCAATTGGAACGGGTGATTAACCAATTCTCCGAAGCAGATGCACAGGAAATCAAAGACATTGAGAAAACGACCAACCACGATGTAAAGGCTGTCGAGTATTTTCTCAAAAAACACTTCGATTTACTTGGCCTGGATGCTTTTAAAGAATTCGTCCATTTTGGATTGACCTCCCAGGACATAAATAATACAGCCACACCTTTAATGCTCAAGCAAGGGCTCGAAATGGTCCTGATACCAGAATTAAAGAAGCTGCTAAGCGATCTCTCTTCTTTGGTGGAGTCCTGGAAAGACCAGCCCATGTTGGCCCGTACACACGGCCAGCCGGCATCCCCAACCTTGTTGGGGAAAGAGTTACAGGTTTTTGTCGTGCGGATTCAGGAGCAACTGCGCCAGCTTAGCCAAATACCCTACCAGGCAAAATTTGGAGGTGCAACCGGCAATATGAATGCTCATTATGCGGCATACCCGCAGGAAGACTGGCACGGTTTTGCCAACAACTTTGTCGAAGATTACCTGGGTATGAAGCGCTCTTATCCAACCACCCAAATTGAGCACTACGATAATTTGGCTGCGGCTTTCCATGCCCTGGCCCGGATAAATACCATCCTGCTGGATCTTTCGCGCGATATCTGGACCTATATCTCGATGGATTATTTCAAACAGCGGACAGTTCAGGGGGAGATCGGATCCAGTGCCATGCCGCATAAAGTTAATCCAATTGATTTTGAAAATGCAGAGGGTAATCTGGGGATAGCAAATGCCCTTTATGAGCACCTGGCTGCTAAACTGCCCATTTCCCGATTGCAGCGAGACCTGACAGATAGTACCGTTCTCCGGAATATTGGTGTACCTGTTGGCCATAGCCTCATCGCCTTTCAGGCGATTCGAAAAGGGCTCTCTAAATTGCTTCTAAATAAGGCAAAATTAGATGCAGATCTGGACGATAATTGGGCTGTGGTGGCAGAAGCAATTCAGAATGTTCTCCGCCGAGAAGGATATCCCAATCCATACGAGGCTTTGTTGAATCTAACCCGGGGTAAGTCCGGGATTGATAAACAAGCCATTTATGCCTTTATTGAAGGACTTGATATTTCGGAAACTCTGAAAGCAGAGTTGCATCAATTTTCTCCCGCTAATTATGTAGGTCGATTTTTATAAGGCCGCTTATTTACAGATCCATTTCAAGGTTTGATTTGCATTTCCTTCCCGGAAACGGACAAAATATAAACCCGATTGAAGACCGGTATTAACACAGGCGCCCTTTATTTTTGTGGGACCATAAACCAGTTTTCCCTGTGTGTCAAGTACACTGATTTGAATGTCCGAGTGCTGTTCTAAACCTTGCAGGCAAAGGGTGTTTTCTGATGGATTCGGAGCAATTTGGAGGTGTAAAGATGGCGGAGTAGAATGGGTCGATACAATATTGCTGACCCATGATTCTATCGAAAACCTCAGAAGTCTTTGCGGATAGCTCAGGAAGTTTTCACTACTAATAAAGCCTTCATAGGCACTGGAAAAGCTAATGCCTTCCGGTTGACTGTTTAGGCTGGCGTAGCCCAGGTTGATCCGCCTTTTATTGCCTTTGAATATGTTTTGATTCGGATAATCGAATAAAAGCCAAAAGGCAGAGTTTCCGGTTACCGGATTCCATCCCAGCAAGATGACTTCCCCGTTTTCGCCCATGTCGGCACCGGTGATTAACAGTTGCACATCGAGTGAATCTCGTAAAGCAGCCACTTGGGTGCCCGGTTCTGCCGGCAGGACATAATGTTTTGTTTTATAGTCAACCCAGTGTTTTGTAAACAGGTGCAGGCTGTCATCCTTTACAAAAAAGGCCTCACAATCAAAATTGGTCTGATAGGGAAGTGAATTGAAAGTTGTCTGGTCTTCATAGCTGAATTGAATGACATCAGCGTTCACCACATTTGATCCCAAATCCGAACGCAGGATTCGATATATGACCAGATCCTGCCGGTCGCCAGAATTGTTTCCAAAATCTCCTACGTATAAATATTGATCATCCTGAGCCATATCCTCCCAGTCCTGGTTAAAAGCAGTGGCTATGATTACTGATTGGAGGATATCCCCGTTAAGGGTATCAATCCGATAAATTACATCCGGATTTCCACCATCATTATGTGTCCACAGGGAGCCATCTAAAAACGCTAAACCGGAAGTTTCTACCAGTGTTTCAGAGAGGTCTGCTACCAGGTCGAGTGTATAAGTCGTTGGCGGATAGGTACAGCTTCCATCATTTAGAGTCGCTAACGGGTCGAAATTCGTAGCTTGTTGATCCGTACATCCTGCCTGAGCAGATATGCTTCCTGTTTGGAAACATATAAGAAGGCCAATACATAGCCGAATGAGTATTTTGGTTGAAATATTTGTTTGTCGCATAAAGGCCTTGAATAATTAAATCCGATGAATGTAGTTCAATTTTTTTATTTTGCCGCCCATCCTATAATACCTTGGCAAATATCTGCCAATTTTAGCGACGTGATTCGGTTAAACCGTTGGGAAAAATTGTGAAGTATATACCTCTTAGTGTTGTTAGTATAGTAGTGGCTGTCTTATTACTTGGTCCGTGGGAAGTGCCCTATGGCTTCCAAACGGCTGTGCAGGTGATGCCCGTTCAGGCCTGGGAGTTGGTGCAATATCCGAATGGTTCGCTGCATAGTAAATGGTACGATTATAAGCTGGACGGCATCAAAGATCAGCAACTATATCAGTTTGATCAGGGAGATGTTGTCCGGATGGAATATCAGCTTGACTCCCTTCCGGAGAATTGGATTCCGGCTAATTTTCAGGTTTTGAAGATTGAGAGTAATCGCTTGTCAGAACAGCTGATTGATGTAGGGGTTGAACTAAAGGAGCAAAAAGCATTGCTCAATGTAGATCTAATCGGAGAAAAACCGGAGACCATTCAGCGCATGGAAGAAGAGGTGCGTTTGGCAGAGCAAACCTTAACACTGTTGGAGAAGCAATTGATTCGGCAGCAAGCCTTGCTGGAAGAAGGATTGATTTCTCTTTCTGAATTTGAACAAACCGAAAATGCCAAAGCAGAAGCTGTTTTACGGGTTGAGGTAGCTAAAAGACTTTTGGTGGAAGAACGTACCGGCGAGAAATCGCAGCAGATTGACCTGATCAATACCCGAATCGCTGCCCTTGAAACAACCTCCAGTTTCCTGGAAGGCAAAGAGTCTCTGTATTCTATCCAATGTCCGATTGAAGGTGTTTGGCGCAGAGAACTTTCACCGGAAGGTGTAGATCATTTGTGGGTAGAGGATACTACCGCCTCAATTGTTCATTTTCCGGTGCGATCCCGGGATTTGGATATGCTGCAGGATAGTTTTCAATTGGTGCTTTTGGAGGGAATACTAAAACAGGCTTATACTGTTAAAGAATGGACCCAATATGGTCCCATTTCCATTCTAAATAATGAGCAGGTTCAGTGGGTTCGCCTTCAAGTGCCCGGACTACGCAATAAGTGGATCGATGGTAAACCAATTCCCTGTCGTATTGAGGTAGGTAAACTCAGAATTTGGGATTATTTAACCAAGGCCTTTCGGCTAAGGTGGTAAACTGACCGGATGTTACGATATGAACTAAAATATATTATTCCTGTAAGTCGCCTGGATGAGGTCAGAAGTATCCTGCTTCCCTTTATCAAGTATGACTCCTTTGCCAAAAGGAATGGCGGGGAATATACCGTTCGTAGTATCTATTTTGACACTCCCAGGTTTGAATGTTATACCACTAAAATTGCAGGGGTAAAAAACCGCAATAAGGTTCGGATTCGTGGGTATAATTTGGAAAGCCCCGATTCAGATATATTCTTTGAAATAAAAAAGAAGTTTGAACATCCAATATACAAACATCGAACCATGATTGCCTTCAAGGAAATGGACTCGGTGTTTGAAAATGGCCAGTTGGCTGGGAAAAGCGATGATCTAAATCGTTTTTTATACCATGTTTATGGTCGCCAGATGAAACCCGTTGTAACCGTGATTTATGAGCGGGAAGCATTCGAGGCGCCATCTGCTGATATGAAGAATAAGCTTCGTATTACCTTTGATAAAAATTTACGGGCCTTACCGTACCCTTCACTCGATGAATTGTATCGCGAAGAAGGGGCGGTTACTGCGTTGCACGGCCATTTTATCTTAGAAATAAAATTTAATCACTACATGCCCGGTTGGCTGGCCGAATTAGTGCATTCAATGAATATTAAAAGGACTTCCGCTTCAAAATACTGTATGTCTATTGATGCCCTGGAAGAGGTAAAGCCCTATTCACGTTTTGATTCCCTGATTTTTAGTCGATTCTCTCCCGAGCGGAGTAACTAAGCCCGTTTATGTTCGAAGATTTTCAACAATTAGATGTTTTCAGACCAGGTGTAATGGATTTAATTGTCCATCTCCTGGTGTCCATGGCGTGTGGCTTATTTATTTCCCTGGTTTACCGTGTTACCTATAAAGGACCAAGTTATTCTTACACTTTCGTGAATGCTCTGGTACTCCTAACTATGATTACTTCGGTGGTTATGTTGGTTATTGGTAATAATCTGGCACGTGCATTTGGCTTGGTTGGAGCTATGTCTATTATTCGATTTCGTACCGCTGTACGGGATACCCTGGATATTGTCTTTATCTTTTTTGCCTTGTCCATTGGCCTGGCTGCCGGCACAGGCTTAACGGGGGTAGCCATTGTAAGTACCTTGTTAGTTAGCCTGGTTATTTGGTTACTGCTTAGCTCTGGCTTCGGCCAACGACTTGCCCAACGGCATTTGTTGCAAATAGAATATGCCGGCGAATTTCAGGCTGATGGCGAAATTGATAAAGTTATATCCGCTCACAGCCGGTGGCGAAAAATGATAAACATCCGAAACAGGGGCGACGGGATGTTGGATGTATTTTTTCACATCAAGCTTAAAAGAAGAACCAATCCGGCAGAACTCATCCGAAAACTCCGTAGTTTAGAGGGCGTTCGAATGGTTAATTTGTTTTTTGATGAGGACGAAAATTCACCTCCGAGCACGATTTAAAGTCAATGATTTATAATAGACTTGTACAACTGGAGCCTCAAATGGCTACAAGCGACAAATTTTATCTTGCACTTCGTTAAAAAGCCTCGCCGATGCTAAGGCATCGTCTACGTTTTTTGCCTTGTTCAAAATAAAATTTGCTTCGCTTTCGCTCATTCATGCCCAGTTGGACAAGTCTACTCAGTAACCTTTAACCAGTAGTAGTTATGCAAGTTTCCATCGGTTCCGAAAAACCCCATTTATCCTTCTGGCAGATATGGAATATGAGTTTTGGTTTTTTGGGGATCCAATTTGGCTTTGCCCTTCAAAATGCCAATGTTAGCCGGATCTTTGAAACCCTTGGTGCTTCCCAGGATGAATTACCAATCCTCTGGTTGGCCGCTCCGGTGACCGGCTTGCTGGTGCAACCCATAATCGGTTATTACAGCGACCGGACCTGGCATAAAAAATGGGGTAGGAGACGACCTTTCTTTGCAGTAGGAGCTATTCTCGCTACCATTGCGCTGTTCCTTATGCCTAATTCCACAGCGCTGTGGATGGCGGTTATTATGCTCTGGCTAATGGATGCTTCCATAAATATCAGCATGGAACCATTTCGGGCATTTGTGGGCGATATGCTTTCTGATAAACAACGTACCAGTGGTTTTGCCATGCAGAGCTTTTTTATCGGTACAGGAGCCGTAATTGCTTCAGCGCTCCCCTGGATTTTCACGAATTGGTTTGGGGTAAGTAATATAGCACCTGAAGGTGGCATCCCCGATTCGGTTAAATGGTCCTTTTATTTGGGTGGTATTGCTTATTTCTGTGCCGTCATGTGGACCGTCTTTAAGACTACTGAATATCCACCGGATGACCTGGAAAAATTAAAACAGGAAAACGATGCGATCGGTATTTGGACAGGCATTCAAGAATCATTTTTGGGCATATTCAAAATGCCAAAAACCATGGTTCAGCTTTCAGTGGTGCAGTTTTTTTCCTGGTTTGCCTTATTTGCCATGTGGATTTATACTACCTCGGCATTGACAAGTCATGTATATGGCACAACAGATACCACTTCTCCTCTTTATAATGAAGGAGCAGATTGGGTCGGCATTTGTTTTGCCGTCTATAATGGTATAGCTGCGCTGGTAGCCTTTATGCTTCCGGTCCTTGCCAAGCGGATAAGCCGCCGAATGACACATCTTGTCGCCTTGTTTTGCGGAGGCTTCGGGCTGATTTCGGTTTATTTTATTTCGGATCCGACCATGTTGCTACTTTCTATGGTAGGTGTTGGAATTGCCTGGGCGAGTATTCTATCCATGCCTTATGCGATGTTGTCCAGTATCCTGCCCGCTAATAAGATGGGCTATTATATGGGGGTCTTCAATTTTTTTATTGTGATCCCTCAGATTATTGCTGCCGGTATCCTGGGTTTTATGCTTAAATCCTTTTTTGGAAATGCCTCTATTTACGCGCTGATCATTGGAGGTGTTTCACTGTTTATCGCCGGCTTGCTTTGTCTCTTGGTGGATGATAAAGAGGTGGAAGTAAGCTTTGCTAAAGATTGATAGATCGATGGTATAAAGTCTAAGGTTGTGGGTTTTTTGAACTCCTCAACGCTCAACAATTCTACTAATGAATGCCGAATTAGAACAATACCTAAAGCTCGCAGTCCCTTCAGACGAGCATGTGGCTCTTCGAGGAAAAAGGTTGTCTGAAGCGGCATTTAATACGCTGGAGGAAGAATTAAAACTACTTTTCCCTCCCTGGCTGCGGGACATGTTTTTAAACTATCCTATTGCTAATTTAATTCTTCGATTCCAATCGAAGACTGGAGAAATCAATGCGATCCAGTTTTATGATTTCGATGAAATCTCTGATAGCTATTTTCGGTTAAGTCCTGGAAATTTTGTTGCTCCTCTTGGGTATATCGCCATAGCCGACGACCCGAGAGAAAATGGAAACACGTATTTTATTAGACTGGACCAGGGTGAAAATCCGCCTGTTTATCAAATAGCACATGGACCAGCCACGGACCCTGCCGAGATTTTAAGATCAAAAACGACCTTAGTAGCTGATAGCCTATCAACGCTATTTGAAAATCAGACGACCAGCTAATTACAGATTGAAGCATTTACTGAATGCAAGCTGACGAGTTTCATATCACGAAAATCAGTTATCCTGAATTAAGGGAACTTCAGGCTATCAGTCTCAAAACCTTTTCGGAGGCTTACGCACATCTCAATTCCGCCGAAAATATGGCGGATTATCTTGCCAGAAGTTTTTCAACAGAACAACTCAGGAAAGAGTTGGACAATCCGGAATCTGAGTTTTACTTTGCTAAAATACAGGAGCAAACTGTAGCTTATCTAAAGATTAATAGTGGTTTAGCTCAAACAGAAAATCAAAAATTTGAAGCATTGGAGATTGAGCGTATCTATGTGTTGGCTGATTATCAGGGCCGACGAATTGGCCAGGCTTTAATTGAGTTGGCTCTAAGTCGCGCTCAGACACTTTCGACCGAATACATCTGGCTGGGAGTTTGGGAGCAAAACCCGCAGGCCATACAGTTTTATAAAAAAAATGGATTCACGGAATTTGGCACGCATTACTTTCAATTTGGCGATGAAAAACAAATTGATATCATGATGCGCCGGGTCGTTGCCAGGGGCTAAAAAGCTAAAAAACCAGCTTCCCAAATTCCTCATCTGCCAGCCAATTTCGGATACTTTCTTTTTCCAGAAGTGCCAATTCCCGCCCTAGTTGTAACCTGAAAGCAGGGTCAGTATCCAGCGATTCCAACAAGTCGGCCATGTTTGATTTGGCACTTCCGGGTATGGTATAATCCGGATCTCCTAAACAGGCTAAGAGTTGTTGAAAAAACAATTGCCTGCCATACCCGGCTTGTTGGACCAACTGCCTGGCCTTCTTTGATAAATCCGCTGCGTTTCTGTTCTCCAGAAATACTTTTGGATCGACCCAGGTCTCCTGATCCGTTTTAAGAAAACGCAAAAATGCGTTTGTGCTTTCCGGATCAATAAAGGCATCGCCCAATAACTTGATTCGATCAACTTCAGGAGCTCGTTTGTTCGAGCCATTCAATGCCTGGAAAAACTGGGTGAGCGTTCTGGCAGTAGTCCGGGCTGCCTGAAAGATATTCGGATGACTTAAAACAAAGCGGATTTGTTGTTCGGAAATATTTTTCTCTACTGCCCAGTTTGCCCATTTGGAGGAATCAAAATGCAGGTGTACGTGCATCAATCGGGTGAGAATGGCCGGATCTAAGGGCGTCACACTATAATCGCCAACATCCGGATTAGCCGTACAAACAATGCGCCAGGAGGGCGGGAGGTTCCAACTAACCATTCCAAATCGTTGAAGTAGCGGCATGAGTCCACGGAGAATACGATCATCTGCCCGATTGAGGTCATCCAACAGTAAAATTCCCGGACCAGAATGTGTAGGTGCCCAACCGGGTGGCCTGAATATAGTCTCCTCTTCTAAAATAATGGGCATCCCTATGAGGTCGCCAAGTTCCTCAAATTGAGCTGGCGCCAGGTATTGAAATTGGATGTTTTTGCTTTTCGCGAAATCCCGGACAATCTCTGTTTTGCCAATGCCATGTGATCCCCATATACACAAAGGAGGCCAATGCCGATTTTCCATCAAGTCATTTAGCAGTGCCTCCAACTCATCTGCCTGGATATTGGGTCCGTATGCTGTTTTATCCATTTGTTGCCATTTGGGATTTAGGGGTGTTGGTTTTTAAAAATAGCTTATTCCCTCGGAAAGCAGTTTTTCCCTGCTGCTCGTCACAGGCAAAGACCCATAAGCAGGGAATGGAGCTCCGGAGCAATGGCGGAGCAGCTTGTCCGTCGGTGAAAATGATTAAGGCCTGAATGCCGGCTTCATTTGCCCATTTTACAGGCGCATTAAAATTTGTTCCGCCCTGTTTGCCAATCGGATAGGGTTTGGAAGGATGGAAGGGACCTATGCGTGTTATCCGGTGGTCAAATTCACAGATAATCAATTGCCTGTGACTGCGATAAATTTGATTTACCTCTCCCCAAAATGATTCCAGTACTTGTTTGGATATACTTCCGGAAACATCAAGGGCAATGCCAATCTTCGGTTGAGCCCGAATCTTCAGGCCGGGCGTAGTGCCATACCTTTTTGAATAGTGATGATTGCTGTTTCGGATAGCTGTTCGCATTCCGCTTCGAACGAAATTGCGCAACTGAACCCGCCAGTTTATCGTAGCCCCTGTTTTCTGCGGGTAAAACAAGTCGGTGGGTAATCCCAGGCGGATTAAATTTTCACGCTCCGTATTGTCCAGCAAACTGCCCATGAAATGCAACATTTCCTGAATCTTACTGAGTAGTACTGCTTGTTTTGTCCCGGCAAAGGATACCCATGCTTCTGCCAATCCGGATACACTTTGTCCGATGACCTTCGAACCTGGGTTTTCAGTAATAATTTGTTGGACAAATTGCAGAAACTCTATACACGCCTCCTCTAAAAGTGTCTTCCATTCTGCCAGATCCAAAGGGCTATCTGCCAAATAATCCAGTTGTAAATCGTGTTGATGAACTGTCCACCAAACTTTTATTCCTTTCTTGCCCTGCAATTCCCGGAAGGGAAAAGCATTCAATAAAAAACCGAGGAACCGATTTTCCAGGACCAGATCAAATCGCGCTTGCTGAAAAGCATTTTTCATGGCCTTAAGATCGCAAAATTCATCCAAATGGATAAAGGCATGATCAGTTCGAAAAGTGGTTTTTTCTGTACCTCTGGTTTTCTTGTTTCCAGGCTGACCCAAACTCTCAACAAATCATTATCTTTGGCCGAATAATGGGATCTGGAAGAACCATAATGAGCACAGAGCGTTTCCAGCTCACACTGGAGCGTCTTACCTATGAGTTGATCGAACGCCACGATCGATTTCAGGATACCTGTTTGGTTGGAATCCAGCCCAGAGGCACCCTCTTGGCGGATCGGATTTATCAACGCCTTTCTGAGTTGAATGCCTTTGATGAACTGCCTTACGGGAAACTAGACATTACCTTTTATCGGGATGATTTCCGAACACGCCAAAAGCCCCTTCGCGCAAGCGTAATGGATATGGAGTTTTTGGTAGAAGAAAAGAATGTCATCCTGGTTGATGATGTGCTTTATACAGGACGAACCGTCCAGGCTGCTCTGACTGCCTTGCAGCATTATGGCCGACCGCGACGGGTCGAATTGCTGGCATTAATTGATCGGCGTTTTAATCGCCATTTGCCTATAAAAGCCGATTATTTTGGCCTGCGCATTGATGCTTTGGATGAGGCTTATGTGAAAGTGCAGTGGGATGACGGTAAGTTGAAAGATTCTGTGCTACTTTATCCGACAAAAGAAGAATCGAAGGAAAGTTAAATTATGGGAAACGACCGGCTGAGCACCGATCACCTACTTGGGATCAAATACCTTACAGCAGAGGATATCCAACTCATTTTTGAGACTTCTGATAATTTTAAAGAAGTAATAAATCGACCCATAAAGAAAGTGCCTTCCCTTCGGGACGTGACAGTCGCTAACCTGTTTTTTGAAGATTCTACCCGAACCCGTATTTCCTTTGAGCTGGCAGAAAAGCGCCTTTCGGCGGATGTGATCAACTTTTCAGCATCTTCCAGCTCCGTCAAAAAGGGCGAAACACTCCTCGATACGGTAAATAATATCCTTTCGATGAAGGTGGACATGGTTGTTATGCGGCACCCGGCTCCGGGAGCCCATCATTACCTGTCTAAACATATTAGTGCCAATATTATTAATGCAGGGGATGGCACCCACGAACATCCGACCCAGGCATTGTTGGATGCGTTCTCCATGCGGGAAAAATTTGGCGATCTGGCAGGTAAAAAAGTCGCGATCCTGGGTGATATTCTCCATTCACGGGTGGCGCTGAGTAATATTTTTTGCCTCCAAAAATTAGGTGCAGAAGTGGCCGTTTGCGGTCCACCAACCCTGATTCCCAAGTTTATTCACAAATTAGGTGTAAAAGTTTCGCACAATACCAGAGAAACGCTGGAATGGTGTGATGTCGCCAATATCCTGCGCATACAAATGGAGCGGCAGGATATTAAGTATTTTCCAAGCCTCCGGGAATATGCGCGTTATTTTGGTGTAAACAGGCAGCTATTGGATAGCCTGAACTCGGAAGTGGTCATTATGCACCCGGGCCCGATTAACCGGGGAGTGGAGATAACCAGTGACGTCGCTGATTCAGATCAGTCGATTATTTTACAGCAAGTAGAGAATGGGGTAGCCATTCGAATGGCCGTATTATATCTATTAGCCGCCAGAAGAAGTTAAATCCTGCCTTTCATACCTTAAGATCACTCATCACCGTTTTAGTATTTGGGGCAAATTGTTATCTTGCTTGTCCCTGCAAAAAATTGCTAAAATATGAAAGTGACTTTTTACGCATTTCTACTTCCCTTCTTATTTATTTCAAGCCTGTCTCGTGCACAAGATTGTGCTGGTCAGATAGCAGAAGACCGGGTGATTGAAGGCACCCATGTGGTCCGTACAGAATCTCAAACGATTGTGGTGCGTGGTACCTATACCTATAGTATTGAGTTTCTGAGCGATAATAAAGGAATTCAGGCAAAGGTCTATTCGAAAGGAGGAGTTGAGTTGAATCAAGGCGATGAGATGATATTTATGGACAATAACCTGGTTCGTAAACGATATCGCTTTTTTGAAATTGGGGAAATGCGGAATGAGTCTGGTACTCCGGAACATCGGAATAAGCTGCAGTTAGACATGGCTGCTATCAACTGGTTCAAAACGTCTAATATCTCCACTATTTATATCGTAAACAACATCAGCAATCAAATGCGGAAGTTTACGGTGAATTCCAGCCGCCAAACTGCTTTTATGCAGATGGCTTACTGTTTTAGTCTAAACCTTGACCCCTCACAGGTGGCTGATGTGGTATTGGTTGGGGTAGATTTACCTTCCGGCACAGCAAGCGGTGGCGAAGATCCTATTAGCTCCACCCGTCCTACAGCAACCGGTTCTGCTGGTCCCGATGCGGAACTGCAGGATCTGAACAAACAACTCGAGCAAACCAAAGCAAAGGTACGGGCTGAAATTCAGGCTGAAAAAGCGAATGCTGAGGCCGTTAAAAAACAAATTCAAGAGGAAGTTGCCCAGGCCAGAGAACAGGCAAACGCCAAAAAACAGGAATATGCCAACGAGGTCTTAACTGCCCGCCAACGCTCCCAAACCGAAATTGATGCGGCCCAACAGGAAGTTGCTGAGGCCGTGGCTGCCGCCAGAGAAAAGGCTTCTACAGAAGTGGAACGCATTAATCTAAGTGTGGTGGAAGCTCAACAGCGTGCAGCTGCCGAAGTGCAGGAAGCAAAACTAAAGGCAGCGGAAGAAGTAGCAGCAGCTCGCGAACGCGCCGCCGCAGAGATAAAAGTTGTAAAAGACAAACTGGAACTGGCAAAACTCGAATACTCGGATGAAATTGCCAATGCCCGTGAAAATAGTGCCCAGGAAATCCTGCGTATCCGCCAGGAAACGTCAGATATGATTGCCAAAGCCCGGGAGGATGCGAAGGTGGAACGGGAACGTACAACTGGTGAAGTCGTTTCAACCAAAGAAACTGCCGCCGAAGAAATTCTCCGTACCCAGGAAGAAATGGCCGAAGAAATTTCCCGTATCCGGGAAAATGCCGTTTTAGAAAAAGAAAATATGGCACTTCAATTGGCCGAAGATCGACGCAGATTTGCAGAGGAACGAGCCCTGATGCAGCAAGCAAATGCTTCTGAAATGGCAGAGATTCGGGAGAGCATCGCCCGGCAAAAAGAAGCCGCCGCCCTGGAAATAGCCGAAACTAAAAAGCAGGCCAGCGAAGAAATTGGACGAGTACGCCAAACGGTGGCATCCGAAAAATCGCAGGCACAAATCGAATTGGATAAAACGCAGGCAGCACTAGCTGCCGAGGTCGCCGCCGCACGGGAATCAGCTGATTCAGAAAAGTCTGAGGCAGCCCAGGAGGTTCAAAGTGCCCGCCAGCGTGCAGCTGAAACAATTAAACAAATTGAAGTGGATGAGGCAGCCAAAGTAGCTGATGCCCGGAAGCGATCAGAGGAGGAACAGGTAAAACTGCAGCAGGAAGTAGTAGAGGCTCGCAAGCGGGCGGAAACTGAAATAGCCCGTGTCCAGGCTGAAGTCCAGGCGGCTATCGAAGCAGCGCGTTTGCAGGAAGAACAGGCTAAACAAGCTGCTGCACTGGAGGTTTCTTCGGCAAGGGAGCGTGCTTCAGGTGAAATTACAAAAGCACAGCAGGAAGCCGCCGAAAAAGCTGTGTCCGCCAAATCAAATGCGGATAATGCCCGCCAGCAATTTGCTGCAGAAGTATCTGATGCTGAGGCTAAGTCCAAAGAACGTATTAAAGCCATCCAGGCAGAAGCCGCAGCAGCTGTAGAAGCAGCAAAGGCCAGGGAAAGTGAAATGAAAGAAGCAACGGCCGAAGAAGTTGCCGCTGCTCGCGAACGGGCTGCTCAGGAAATCTCGGCATCCCGCCAACTGGCAGCTGCCGAAATTGCTAAATCCAAAGAGGAAGCAGCATTGGCACAGCAAGCCTCTGCCAAATCTGTTGCCGAAGCCAAACAAGCAGCCGCTCTGGAGATTTCTGCCGTGCGCCAGGAACAAGCCCTTGCCGTTCAGCAAGCCCAGGAATCCAGCGCACTGGAACGCCAAAAACTGGCTGGTTCAGTAGCAGAATCTCGTGAAAAAGCAGCTTCTGAAATAGCAGCCATTCAGCAGGCAACTGCAGCAGAAATGCAACAAATACGGCAAGATGCCGCCCGCGAAAAAGAAGCTGCATCCGTGTCGGTAATTGAAGCGCGCAAAAAAGCAGCTTCTGAAATAAGTCAGGTGCAACAAGGTGCAGCAGCGGAAGTTGCAGCAGTGCAACGCGAAGCAGCCGAGGCTGTGGCCCAGGCCCGGGAAAATGCAAATGCTGAAAAAGCCCGCATTTCCGCTGAGTTGTCTGCTACACGCCAGGAGGTAGCTGCAGTCATTGCAGCAGCCCGGGAAGACGCAAGTGCGCAACAGGCAGCCTATGCCAAAGATGTTGCTGAAGCCCAAACAAAAAGCCGGGAAGAAATCTTAGCAGCCCAGCAACGCACTACAGAAGAACTTGGCCGTATCCAAAAGGAAAACACAGATAAAAAAGCAGCCCTCGCTGCTGATGTTGAATCCGCACGTAAAGCCGCGCAGGAGGAAATAAATGCTGCCAAAAGCAAAGCATCAGAATCTGTTTATGAAGCCCGACAGCAAGCGACTATCCAGATTACCCAGGTGAAAGAGGAGACCGCTGAACAGATTCGCCTAAGTCGCGAACAGCAAGCTAAAGCCGAACGGGACCTGGCTGCAAAACAACAGGAAGTACTGGATGTGCAAAAGGAAATTGAAGCACTGGAGAAACAATTGAAGGCGCTTCAGGAAGAAAAAGATAAGGCTGGTGGATAGATCGTGTTAATAAAAATTTAATACCTGTCTTATTTCACCATGGTCATTTCAAATGCTGCATATTTGTAGCTGAAATTGATATATCGAAATTATGAAAGGTTTTATTCTGGGGCTCGCTTTCGTTCTCCCATTGATGGCAAGTGCGCAATCAACTGATTCATATCAGATTGAAGTACAGATCGATAATTTTGAAGGAAGTGAACTGTATCTGGCGTATTATTTGATCAACAATCAATATATTCTGGATACTGTTCCGGTTACAAATGGCGTTGGGGTATTCTCCGGAAAGGAACTGCTAAAAAGTGGTATGTATTTGGTTGTCCTGCCACCGGATAACCGATATTTTCAATTGCTCATCGATCAGGATGACCAGATTTTTAAGGTACATGCTAACAACCCTACAGATCCCGGGCTGGATCTTCAAATTGAAGGCTCAGCAGATAACCAACTGTTTTACGACTACCTGAAACTGCTGGCCGAGCAAAGGCCAAAAGCCAATAAACTCAGAGAAGAAATCGATGCTGCCTCCGGTTCTAAAAAGGAGAAACTGGAAGCGCAAATGGAAAAGCTAAACGATTCTGTTTTGAGTTACCAGATGGATATCGTTGAAAAATATCCGAATACCCTTACGGCGGCGCTCATTAAGTCCAATTTACCAATAGCCGAAATGCCGGAGTTTGAAGGCGAGGATGCCGCAACCCGGCAGTGGCAATGGTCTAAAAAACATTATTTCGATAATCTGGACCTCGCCGATCCGCGGATGTTACGTATGCCGTTTTTATTCCAGCGGGTGGATAATTACATTCAGAAAATGACCGTCCAACATCCGGACTCAATTAGTGAATCGCTCTATCGGGTATTACAGGCAATGCTGCCTGCAGAAGAAACCTTCAAGCACTTTGTCGTACATTATGTAAATGAATATGCTGCCAGCAAAATTATCGGCTTTGATGCAGTGTATGTATTCCTCGTGGATACCTATTATGCCAAGGGATTAACACCCTGGACAGAACAGGAGCAACTGGATAAAATGGTCGATAATGCCAACAGACTCCGACCCCTCTTAATTGGTAAAGTGGCACCTGATTTTTCCTCTCAGGACAAAGACGGAAATCAATATACGCTGCACACCTTTGAAGCGGATTATACGATCCTGTTTTTTTGGGATCCGGGTTGTGGGCATTGTAAAAAGTCCATGCCGGATATGATCAATCTGTATAATGAATACAAAGACAAGGGAGTAGAAATCTTTGCCGTTTGTACGAAGTTCTATAATGAAATGGAATCCTGCTGGGATTTTGTGGAAGAAAAGGAAATTGGCATCTGGCTAAATACGGTTGATCCTTACCACCGGTCAAAGTATAAAACCATTTATGATATTAAGTCCACTCCCCAGATTTATATTCTGGATAAAGACAAAACCATTTTATACAAACGATTGAGTGTAGAACAAATTCCGGATATTCTGGATCAGTTGCTGCTCGAAAAGGAATCTTTACCGGAAGGATCACACTAGATTTGGGGTCTAAGTGACTTTCGCTTTTCGAATGTAACGGCTAAACCAGCGCGGAAAAAAACGCTTTAGAAGTATGCCCAGTACTTCTTTGCCTCCAATATTTACCTCTTCTTTTCCGGCTAGCAGGGCTTGGATTATTTTCTCTGCCAGTACTTCAGGTGCCATACCATGTTCCTGCGCATCATCCATCTTATTTTGTTTGCTGCCATCTGCTGTAATAGCATTAATGGAAACGCTGGTGCGAATAAATCCCGGACAAACAATCAGGACTTTAAGACCACGATCGTAGCACTCTGCCCGCAGCGCCTCAAAAAAACCGTGCAAAGCATGCTTGGACGCTGAGTAGGTGGACCGCAGCGGCGTGCCAAATTTGCCGACCAGGCTACTCATTACGATGATTTGTCCGCTTTGCTGTTGTAACATAGCCGGCAGGACTGCCTTGGTTAAAGCAATCGCCCCAAAATAATTGACATCCATAATACGCTTGTCAATATCCAAAGGGGTTTCTTCTACCAGACTCCTTTGCGAAATGCCGGCATTGTTGATCAGGATATCTATGGGGCCAATTTTTTCCTGCACCCGTTTAGCTGTTTCCAGGACGTCCGCATGTCGGGCTACATCCAATGGTTCCAGGTGTACCGCCTTTGCTCCCTGGCACTTTGATTGTACCCGTTCTAAATCACTTCGCTTTCGGCTGGACAAAATCAATTCAGCGCCTTGGTTGGCAAATGCATAAGCAAGTGCCTCTCCGATGCCGGAAGAAGCGCCGGTGATCCAAACTTTTTTATTTTTGATGTCAGACATGAATATGATATAGTTTGAGTTTGCCCCGATAGTTATCGGGGGAGTTTGAGTTTGAGTGAACAACTAACCCACTAAATAAACGTATTTTTTCAGTAATTACAGCTTAACCGGATTTTGTCTGTTTCTTTTCGGGGCACTAAACTGAAGACCGGCTAATTTTGTTGTAATTTTGTACTTAACGATGGAAAAGAAACTGATACTAGACGCGCTCGCAAAAGTGATGGATCCCAATACCGGGAAAGACATCCTTTCTATGCATATGGTGGAGGCGCTCCAAATAGAAGGCGATTCAATCTCATTTAATTTGGTCTTGCCCAATCTGAACTCCGAGCACAAACAAGCGATGAATTTTGCCTGCATGGAGGCCGTTCAGCAGGTTTATCCAAATGCAGCGGTGCATGTACACATGTTAAGCCAGAATCCACAAGCAACTTCAGAGAAGGAATCAGCCTTGTCTCAGGTGAAAAACATCATCTGTGTTGCCTCTGGAAAAGGTGGAGTAGGAAAATCAACGGTCGCTGTTAACCTGGCGCTGGGCCTGAAGGAATTAGGCGCCCGTGTCGGTCTGATCGATGCAGATGTTTACGGCCCCTCGATCCCTACTATGCTGGGTTTGCAAGGTCAACGTCCCGTCATCCGGGAAGTTTATGGAAAAGCTAAAATCCAACCGCTGATGGCTTATGGGTTGGCGGTTATGTCCATGGGCTTTATAGTTGATCCCGAACAAGCTGTCGTGTTGCGTGGTCCACGTTTAGGAGGAGTAATTACACAGTTTTTTAAAGAAGTCCTGTGGGAGCCCCTTGATTTTTTAATCGTTGACCTTCCGCCCGGGACAGGGGATGTGCAGTTAAGCCTTGTGCAAACTGTACCTGTGACCGGTGCCGTCATGGTGACCACTCCGCAGGATGTAGCCCTGGCTGATGCGCTCAAGGCGATGAATATGTTTTTGCTGCCTTCTGTAAATGTGCCCATTCTGGGGGTTGTTGAGAATATGTCCTGGTTTACCCCGGCAGAATTACCCGACAACAAATACTATCTGTTTGGAAAAGACGGAGGTAAAAAGCTGGTAAAAGAAAGCAACAGTATGTTGTTGGGGCAAATTCCGATTGTACAGGGAATACGCGAATCCGGAGATGCCGGAAAGCCGATCGTTTTAACCGAAGGCCACCCAAGCCGGGAATCGTTTTTGGAAGTAGCAAGGAATGTGATGCGGCAAACAGCCATTCGAAATGAAATGCAAGCACCCACACAAATCGTTGATGTTAATTAATTATCATGATAAATCTGGACAAAAGTGAATTGATCCGCAAAGTTGACCGGGCACTAGACGACATCCGGCCGCACCTTGCAGTTGATGGAGGAGATGTGGAGGTAGTGGACGTGATTGATGGAAAAAAAGTGATGATAAAGTGGCTTGGAACCTGTATTAATTGCTCCATGTCTGCCATGACAATGAAGGCGGGTATTGAGCAAACTATCCGGGGTAAAATTCCACAAATCACTGGTGTAGAGGCCATTAATGGAGTAATTGCCTGATTTTTATGACTAAAGATACCCTAGTTGCCCAGATCCGGGAAAAACAATCTTTTCTCTGCGTCGGTCTGGACCCTGACCTTTCTTTGATCCCTTCCTTCCTTCTGGAATTCGAAGATCCGGTTTTTGAGTTTAACCGGAGAATTATTGATGCTACCAAAGATTTGTGTGTAGCTTATAAACCCAATACCGCTTTTTTTGAGGCCCTGGGCCCAAAAGGATGGATAAGCTTACAAAAAACACTCGACTACATTCCGGATACCCATTTTAAAATTGCAGATGCCAAACGAGGCGATATCGGAAATACTTCCAGACAGTATGCCAAAGCTTTTTTTGAGAGCCTTTCGGCGGATGCTATTACCGTAGCACCTTATATGGGCCGGGACAGTGTAGAACCCTTTCTGGAATTTCCGAATAAATGGGTGATCCTGCTGGCACTAACTTCTAATAAGGGAAGCCTGGATTTTCAAATGACTCCCGATCAACAGGAAGAAGCGCTCTATGAGCAGGTATTACGAATTTCCCAGACCTATCAGGGAGCCGAGCGCCTGATGTATGTAATTGGCGCCACCCATCCGGACCTGATCGGAAAAGTTAGAAGTCTGGCGCCAAACCATTTTTTTCTGGTACCTGGTGTGGGCGCACAGGGTGGTGACTTGGAGGCTGTTGCAAAACAAGGGATGAATGCAGATGTTGGATTGCTGGTCAACTCTTCCCGGGGAATTATTTATGCTGGCAACGGACCTGATTTCGCCGAAAAGGCAAGAGAAAGTGCACTTGGGCTGCAGCAACAAATGGCTGCGCTGCTTTCAAAAATGAATTAACTTAACGGTGGGGTTGTCCATCAGGAAGCGTCTGATAATTCGATGCGTTTCCGGATTGTTTTGGAAAGGTTTTATAAACTCCCGCAACTGGTCCGGCTCTGAAATCTGCTCCTGGGAGTCGATATACCCGAATCCCTGATAGGCGCCTTTTTCAATGAGAACGATCGCAGCTTCTTCTGCCTGCCGTCCCTGATCCATGACAAAAAAGTTCTCATTCATTTGTGTGGAAATCCGCTCCATGGCTTCCAGCACGCGGACATTGTAATCAGCTACCGATTCATGTCCTACACAAACTCCCTGGCATTGTTTTAAGTGATAAGAAAAACAAGGACCGCTTCCTTTTTCAATCCCACACATTTTGGGGCAAAGACCATATTTCAGTAAGACAGATTTAATATGTCCGGCAGCGCGAGCTTGTTTGGGGTACTCGGAAAGGATATTGTATTTCTCTCGGATCAGTTTATTATTTCGGCTGTAATCCAGGTGTATCCTGCCTTCTTCGTCCTCAAAGCTGTAAATAACAAAGGGAAAGCGGCGAACCCGCTGGGCTCGGTTTATCGAAGGCGCTAAACGTTTAATTTCGTCGGATTCATATAATAGTGCCACCAGTTCACTGCCGGTAATTTCATAGCTGATATCTTCTACATGTTGCTGAAGCAGCCGCCCTTTAGGCGTCTTTTTCGAGAAATGGGAAGCCACCCGTTTTTTGATATTCCGGCTTTTGCCGACATATACCACATCCCCGGAAATATTGTGAAAATAATAAACGCCACATGCTTCTGGCAGCGCATGTATGCGTTCCAGGCTGATGTTTTTTGGTAAAAGTGATTCGCGCACTCCGAGGTTGATCATATCCGAAATGCCAATATCGGAATCCTGTTGGGCAAGTATTTTCTCAAAGAGCTCGGCTGTGGCCTGCGTATCTGCCATGGCTCTGTGCCTGTCCTTAACTTCAATATTAAAGTGGCGAATCAAATTCCCCAGGCTATAAGAGGGGAGTCCCGGAAAAACCTGCCGACTCAAGCGAACAGTACAAAGCGTTTTTCTGCTATAGGTGAACCCTAAGCGACTAAATTCTTCCCGAAGAAAACTGTAATCAAAGCGTACATTGTGTGCTACGAAAATGGTATTTTCGGTTAATTCGACCACCTTTTTGGCCACTTCAAAGAATTTTGGAGCATCCTGAACCATTTCCTGCGTAATTCCGGTTAATTCAGTGATGCCGTAGGGGATAGGCCGCTCCGGGTTTATGAGACTTTCAAATCGATCCAGGATCTTATGACCATCGTGAATAATGATCGCAATTTCGGTGACACGGTCCCGATCGGCTCTTCCTCCGGTAGTTTCTAAATCAATTATGGAATATATTTTATCCAAGATTTCTAAATTGATTAATTGACTTGTACAGTTGCATACGAGCTTGTAGTTTTAAACAACCGCAAGATAAAACTTAAAACATTTTGGTTGTGAAAATACACTTTTTTGTTGGTTTTTTACTGTCTTTGTTGTTTCTTTTTGGACTGTGCAAGGTGCCAACAAAGGGAATTACACCCCCAGATCCGGCACAAATACCTGAGTTGGTAATCTTCCCGTTTCACACCAAAATGATAGACACAAGTTGGGAAATGCCTGCTTTGCCCCCAATCCGGGTAGGAGCAGCGCAACTTGAGCACTATCAAGCTCAAATTCATGGGAAAAGATTAGGGCTGGTGGTCAATCAATCCTCCCTGATTGACCAGACGCATCTGGTTGATAGTCTGCTGCGACTGGGTATGGATATTCGGGTGCTGTTTGCACCGGAACATGGGTTTAGGGGCGATGAAGACGCCGGTGCCACTGTTGCAGATGGGGTCGATTCCCAAACGGGACTACCTGTTATTTCCCTTTATGGTAAAACCAAAAAGCCAAGTCCGGCTGATCTCCAAAATCTGGACATGGTTATTTTTGATATACAGGATGTGGGCGCCCGGTTTTTTACTTACCTGAGTACTTTGCATTATGTTATGGAGGCTTGCGCCGAAAATAATATCCCCTTACTGTTGCTGGACCGACCAAATCCAAATGCACACTATATTGATGGTCCGGTTCTGAAGCCTGGTTTCTCCTCCTTCGTTGGCATGCATCCTGTACCAGTGGTGTATGGCATGACGATCGGAGAGTATGCTCAAATGATTAATGGAGAAGGCTGGTTAAAAAGGGGGATTCAATGTAAATTGGAAGTCATTCCGTTGGCCTGGTACAACCATGACCGACCATACGAGCTTCCCGTCAGACCCTCTCCGAATCTGCCAAATCAGCGGGCTATTTATCTATATCCTTCCCTTTGTTTTTTTGAAGGCACGGAGATCAATGCAGGCCGTGGTACAGGCATTCCCTTTCAGTGTTATGGTGCACCGGCTTTGTTACAAGGCACTTTTCACTATATACCTTTGCCGAATCCAGGTGCTCGTTACCCAAAACATCAGGGCAAAGAATGTGTCGGAACAGATTTGTCTGACCTGGCACTGCCCGATTTGTTTGCACAGCAGCAACTCAATCTCTCTTATTTGTTAAACGCTTATACCTTTTACGCTTCCGCGGATGCGTTCTTTTTGTCCACCGGGTTTTTTGACCTGCTGGCAGGAACGGATCAGTTGCGACTCCAAATCCGGCGCGGAGCAGGTGAAGCCGAAATCCGAAGCAGCTGGCAAGCAGATCTGGACAATTTTAAAGCTATTCGAAAGCGCTATTTGCTGTATTAAAAACTAAAGGAAGCCTGGGCTTTTATCTCTGTTCTTTTGGGTCCTTCTACCAGATAAGGCCCACTGCCTAATTCTGTGCGTGTAGGAAGAAAGAGTCTGGCGATTCGGAACTCCAGCGTTAAATCGGATGTGGCATGGTAGCGCATATTGAGGTACATCCGACTTCCCCGATCATAGTACGCCGGAATCGAAAAGACATACAGCAAATCATTTTCAAAATTGTAGAAACGGGTGTTGTAGTCATCTGTTTCAAACAAGGCATACCTTGCGGTGAAAGATAAGGGAAAGGATTTAGGCTTAAATATCACATCCTGGTACATCATCCAACCCTGTGTTTGATCGCCCTGAGCCGGAGTATAGGTATTCCATCCAATTCTGGAACGGAACTCCAGCGAAGGGGATACTTTGTATTCAAAATGAAGCCTGCTTGAAAAGGTGATGCCTTCGCTGATGACATCTGTTTTTCCTTCATTATTGGATACGTTAAATTCTTTTTTCTCTCCTCTAAACTGCAGATAAATCCGCCAGGTTCGCTTCTTAAATCGTTCCAGTCGAATGAGCCAGTCGCTGCCCCGGGAGGGAGCATCAATCAGATAACGTAGCCAGGGATGTCGATACAGATCATAATACCCATTTAGAATCCAACCCTTGGCTGGCCGCCAGGTCATGCCCGTGTAAATGCCATTTTCATTCCGTGTTTCCCGGGATTCCGCAAAGGCATTCCCGTGAAGGGTCTGAAACTCGGCCGAAAAGTTTCGATAGAGTAGGGCGAGATCCAATTCTCTGCTTACGGCAACCAGGAGTCCATTGCTTGTGGCCAGTCCACCATTGCCGTCAAGCGCGGTTTCTCCGAAAACGTGGATTCCCTTCCAACGCCAGTCGTAATCAACACTGGTATTCAGGAGACTGGACCCCTGAAAGTAAAATTGATTGTATAACTGGGTGGAACGTTGTAGCGGCGCACTCAGACTTGAGTGGATCAAATTATAAGCCACATGAAACCGCTTTCCTTTCCATTTTACCGACCCCCCCTTGGCAAATTCTATGACATTCCCCTTAAGGGAGGCCTCTGCCTCTGTTCGGTGAAAACCGGTAATTAAAAGTGAGGAAACAATATCATTTTGAAAAGTGGTGTCATCCACTCGGGCGTCCTGGTTGTTTAGCGAAGCAAAAAGGGTTATTTCCAAATTTGATATTGGACGTAAACGCAATGCAGCCCCTCTGAAAAAATCAAATTCATTCACAGAGGAATAGGGGCCCAGTGGCCTGGAAGGACGTAGAATACGCACCGCGTCAGCACTTTTGCCATAGCCAAAACCGGAATAGGCGATCAATCCCTGGCCCATGGATACCCGGTAATCCCCTATTGCCAGATCAGGCAACCAATTGCGGTAATTTCTTAAGTAAAAGTGGGCAGAATAATAATCAAAACCACCGGGGTTGGAGGGACCAAAAAAAGCTTCTCCCGGGTCTTTTTCAGCGGTGATTCCATAGTAAAGTCGATTTTCGAAAGAATGGCGGTAGCGCACATAATAGCGATTTGCATCTCCCAGGAATTGTTTGGCCGGATCTGGGTTTGTCTGGCCATCCAGTGCCTCAAGATTGGTGGTCCATCGCAGAAAAAGTTTGTTGTCGCCCTGAATAAGCATTTTGCCAAGAGGCTGGTGAAAATCGTCGAGGGCACCGCCGGCCCTTACATAAGGCAAAATTGCCCGAATGGTTTCGAGTTCAAATCCGGGTACTGCCTGCAATTCATAAATAGAGATCAGGTTGCCATTGTCTTCCCTGTATTGTAGAAGTCGATCTATCTGGATATCACTTAAAAGTTTGAGATCTTCAAGTTCTTCTCTGTTTGCCTGATTGAGATCCAGTGGATTTTTGCGGTAGTTTTCTAATTGTTCAAACAGTGTATTATGATCGAGTTGCGAACTTTCAACACCGATTTGGATGAGGTCTTCTACCAGTATGTCCGACGTGGGGATGGAGTCTATTTGGGCAAACAGATAGTGGACTGGAACAAGGGAGATCAGTATAATCGTAACTACTCGGTACATCCGCGCTGTTGTTTGAATGATGCTAAACTACTCTTTCCTGTTGAGCTGCCCAAATGCCTTTTTTTAAATATAATGGGCGCGTCAATAAAAAAAGTTTTCAACAGATGTGGAAAACTACTTTCCAAATAAAAGGATGTCTGCCAAAGAATATTCCAAATGTTAACGTAAGCAAGGGCCACAAACTTAATAATATTCGGAATAGGGTAGTGGTTCTCATATTTTACTTAATGTAATATTTACAATAACCTTTTATGCGCAATTATTTTGCCTTATCTTTGTACCTGAATAGCAACAATGGCATTTAAACGGAAGATATTTTATCCTTTTTGGATATCCGTTAAGAGATATTCCTGAAAAGCGGTCGAGACGGTTATTAGACACTCGACCGCTTTTCATTTTGATCTTTATAGCCCTGCTAGGCATCAACACATTAATCATTAAAAAGCATTTGAAAAAATGGCCAAGTTCAAATTCGAGTACATCTGGTTGGATGGTTATAAGCCCGAGCCAAACCTTCGGAGCAAAACCAAAGTGCTGGAAATGGATTTTTTCCATGGAGATCTGAAATCACTGCCTATCTGGTCTTATGATGGCAGTTCTACACAACAAGCAGAGGGAAGTAAATCCGACTGTTTGCTTCAGCCTGTACGGGTCATACCTGATCCGCAACGTAAAAATGGTTATTTGGTCATGTGTGAGGTTCTGAATGCAGATGGCACCCCACACGTTACGAATGCACGTGCGACTTTTGAAGATGATTCGGATTTCTGGTTCGGGTTTGAGCAAGAGTATGTTTTGACCAACAATGGTTTGCCACTCGGTTTCCCGGAACAGGGATATCCGCGTCCACAAGGGCCATACTACTGTTCTGTAGGAGTGAAAAACTGTGCTGGTCGGGAAATTGTAGAAGAACACTTTGATGTTTGTTTGGATGCCGGAATCGAGTTAACCGGGATCAATGCAGAGGTTCTCCTCGGGCAGTGGGAATATCAGTGTTTCGGTAAAGGTGCAAAACGGGCTGCTGATGATCTTTGGCTAACCCGCTACCTCTTACACCGGGTTACTGAAAAGTATGGTGTAGAGGTTGAGTTTCACCCAAAACCTATTAAAGGGGATTGGAATGGTTCCGGTATGCACTGTAACTTCTCCAATAAAGAAATGCGCAATGTAGGTGGCAAGGCGCTCTTTGATGAGATCTTTGAAAAAATGGCTCTGGCTCATCCAAAACATATTGAAGTTTATGGTTCTGAGAATGACCAGCGTCTGACTGGCATGCATGAAACGCAATCCATTGACCACTTCTCAGTTGGTGTAAGTGATCGGGGGGCTTCTATCCGTATTCCTGTTGCGACCGCTCGCAAATGGAAGGGATACCTGGAAGACCGTCGCCCGGCTTCTAACGCTGACCCGTATAAAGTAGTTTCCCGTATCTTGAAAACACTCCGCAGCGAGATCGTTGGCAAAGAAAACGGCGTAACAAAGAAAAGTAAGTCTAAAAAGAGCTAGAACGCTTTTATCAAGCTTGACAATGGCCGACTCAGAAATGAGTTGGCCATTTTTTTTGACATATTATTTTACTCATCCAAAATTTTCCCAGCAAGAAAAAATATAAGTGTAATCCCGGAAAGTTACTTAACAGCAGGGGCAAACTCAAACTACCTCGTTGATCCTCCGCTGCGCGTCGGGTGGAGTGCTCGCCTTCGGCTTCGCGTGGAATGATCAGCTGCGCTGCTCGTGGAGATTCTCTGCGGCTCTGCGAGGAAACTCACACTCAAACTCCCACTCAAACTCAAACTAACTCCAGTTTGTTTTGCCATAGAATTTTACGACCTTGGTTTTATCCTAAATGCTATTTTATGAAGATCGCTGTATTCCCGGGCTCGTTTGATCCAATAACCATCGGGCATGTGGACCTTGTGCTTCGTGCCTTGCCCTTATTTGATCAAATTGTGATTGCAATAGGAGTGAATTCCCAAAAACAAACGTTGTTTCCGCTGGAACAACGCCTGGATTGGTTGCGCAAGGTTTTTGAAGGGGAGCCTCGCGTGGTAGTTGATCAGTTTGAAGGACTTACCGCCCATTTTTGTACCAGGATTGGCGCCCGCTACCTGCTGCGTGGCTTGCGAAATGCTTCTGATTTTGATTATGAAAAAACGATCTCCCAACTCAATCAGATCGTAGGAGATGGCATCGAAACCCTATTTCTGATTAGCCAGCCAGCCTACTCGCATATCAGCTCAACCATCGTTCGGGAAATTATTAAGGGTGGGGGAGATGCCAGCCCATTTTTGCCCGAAGGATTATCTGTACGCTAATAATTTATAATGAAATATTCTGTTTTCTTATTTGATGCTGATAATACGCTGCTGGACTTTAATCGCTCCGAGCGAGAAGCTTTCAGCGAAATGCTGGAAGATATGGGTGTGAAAGAGCAATTCTGGCATTTTCCACGCTACCTGACAATAAACAAAGAATGCTGGGAGCAACTTGAAAAAGGGGAAATCAGTCCGGAGGAAGTGAAAACCATTCGCTTTGAGCGTTTTTTTCAGCTGATCAATAAACCGGCAGATCCGGAAAAAGCAGGCCTAAAATACCTGCAAGCCCTGTCCACAAAAGCTTATTGGGAGGCAGGAGCACTGGACCTGCTGAAAAATCTGCAGAAACAAAATCTTCGATTAGCACTTGTCACTAATGGCTTGAGCAGTGTGCAGCGACCACGCTTTCGCCACAGCGGCCTGGATCATTTCTTTAGCACCATAATCATCTCGGAGGAGATTGGTTATGCCAAACCCATGCGAGCCTTTTTTGATATCACTTTTGAAGCATTGGATCAACCCGATAAGAAGGAAATGCTGCTTATTGGCGATACACCCGGCTCAGACATTTTGGGCGGGCAGCAATTCGGATTAGACACCTGTTGGTATAATCCTAAAAAACGGGAATTCCCCTTTGATCCGGGGCCAACATACGAAATACGCCATCTGGATGGACTAAGTAAGCTAATCTGATACTACTGTTTTGAGCAGCAATTTCTATCTTTGCGGCAGTAAAGCAGGAATACAAATTTCCAGGAACTTTCAAAACCAAATTAAGCTTATGTCAAATGCCTTTTTCCAGGTCCCTGTACCTAAAAATGAGCCCGTTTTGGGGTACCGTCCAGGTTCTCCCGAACGTACTGCTACAGTAGCCATGTTGCAGGAACTGAAAAATAGCAAGATGGATATCCCTATGTATATCAATGGGGAAAAGGTCTATACCAAAGACCGGGTCGAGATGTTTCCACCACATGAAATTGCCCATTCGCTGGGATCATTTAGCAAAGGCGGAGCGGAACATGTTAATCAGGCGATCGAAGCAGCACTCGCTGCCAAACCCGCATGGGAAAACATGCCCTGGCAGGAACGTGCTTCTATCTTCCTGAAAGCTGCAGATCTGTTGGCTGGTCCGTACCGGGCCAAAATGAACGCCGCTACCATGCTGGCGCAGTCTAAGAATGTTTTTCAGGCCGAGATTGATGCAGTAGCTGAGTTGTGTGATTTTTTCCGGTTTAACGCCTACTTCATGGCGCAAATTTATGCGGAACAACCACTCATCAGCCCCGAGAATACCTGGAACCGCACGGAGCATCGTCCATTAGAAGGCTTTATTTTTGCGATTACCCCATTCAACTTTACTTCCATCGCCGGCAACCTGCCTGGAGCACCTGCCATGTTGGGCAATACTGTTGTGTGGAAACCAGCAGAAACGCAGATTTACTCTGCTGCTGTCATTATGGATGTGTTGGAAGCTGCCGGCTTACCAGACGGGGTAATCAATCTGGTTTATGTGGACGGACCAATGGCTGGTGACATCATTTTTAATCATCCGGATTTTGCCGGACTACACTTTACAGGTAGCACCGGTGTATTTCAGTCGCTCTGGAAAACCATCGGATTAAATATCTCCAAGTACAAAACTTATCCGCGGATCGTTGGTGAAACAGGTGGTAAGGATTTTGTCATGGTACACCCCTCATCGGGTGCAAAAGAAGTGGCTACCGCACTCGTGCGTGGTGCTTTTGAGTTTCAGGGACAAAAATGTTCTGCGGCCTCCCGGGCTTATATTCCGGAAAGCCTTTGGCCAGCCGTAAAAGAATACATGCTTGCAGATCTGGAATCCTTTAAAATGGGATCGCCGGAAGATTTTGGTAATTTCATCAATGCGGTCATCGATGAGCGTGCTTTCGATAAGATCAGTGGCTACATTGCTCAGGTCCGTAAAGATGCCGACGCAGAAATCATTGCCGGAGGCGGATATGATAAATCAATCGGGTACTTTATCGAACCAACTGTAATCCTGGCATCTAAACCAGATTACCGAACCATGGTAGAGGAAATATTCGGCCCGGTATTAACCATCTACGTTTACCCGGATGCGGAGTTTGAAGAAACGCTTACCCTGGTAGATCAGACCTCGCCTTATGCGCTTACTGGTTCGATCTTCAGCAAAGACCGGGCAGCAGTTGATTTGGCTACCAATCGTCTGCGTCATGCAGCGGGCAACTTCTACATTAACGACAAACCTACAGGTGCAGTAGTAGGGCAGCAGCCTTTCGGCGGAGCTCGGGCCTCTGGCACAAATGACAAAGCCGGCTCTGTACTGAATTTATACAGATGGATCAGTCCGCGGACAATTAAAGAAACATTCGTTTCTCCAACGGATTACCGTTATCCATTTTTGGAGTCATAGATTTAGAAAAGCTACTTGATTGGAAAAGGATATTCGGATATTGATTCGGGTATCCTTTTTTTTAGTGATCCTGTGCCCCGATAGCTATCGGGGGTGATCCTGTGGTCCTGTGATCCAGTAGTCCAGTGGTCCAGTGGTCCAGTGGGTTAGTGGGTTAGTGGGTTAGTTTTTCAGTGGGTTAGTGGGTTAGAACCTAATTCAAAATTCAAAATTAAGCATTAAGAATTCGGTAGTTAGTGGTCCTGTGGTCCTGTGATCCAGTGGGTTAGTTTTTCAGTGAGTTTGTGAGTTAGAACCTAATTCAAAATTCAAAATTAAGCATTAAGAATTCGAACGTTAGTGAGTTAGTGAGTTAGTTTTTTTACATCCTGCCCCTGGAAAGGATATTGATCTGGTTACAGGATAGTCTGGAAGAGATTGCAAACATTACGTATCTTAACCCTGGGAATCGTAATTATCGTTTGGATAGCATTTCAAAATAAAATTTGATGAAGAGAATTCTAATTTTTATTGCCGCTTTCATTCTACTCAATTTAGCCTGGATGGGATTTGTGCGAGATCCACTTCCTGCTATCCCTTCTATATGTGCTGAGATAAGTGACGAAGTACGTTTCGATTTTTCTATTAATACGATGGATTACTCAGGTCTTGAATTTTCCCTGAAGGATAAAGTGGATGGAAAAGGCATGTTTATTGAATTTAAAATGAACAACGCCTGGGAGACCGGACGCCCGGGTTTAGTCGTCAATCAAATTAATACTGCAAGTAATTTTGAAAAAAGGATGTCTCCTGAAAAGTATCTGGAAGATCAAAAGCGGCCGAAAAAAGGCGGGAGAGATTTCAGTAATTTCATGAAAGATAATTCAGGCCGATCTGTTTCGACATTTACCTTTAAACAAAGGTTAGTTGAAGACGAAAATGGAAAATTATTTATGCGAATGTCCTATGAAGGTTCGGCAATGGAGATGATCCAAACCCTGGAAATACCTCGGGCTATTACGATTCCAACACATATTTCCCGTAGGTTTAATTCAACCGGAACGCTTCAATTTCAACCTGGAGTGGTTGCCTACGATAGTAAGATAAAAGGGTTTTATATACCTGTTTTAGTTAATTAAAGCGGAAATTTCATCACAACGGGTATCGTGCACTATTTATTTCATTGCTATAATTTGAAAAAATATCAATAGCCTCATATAACTCAAATCCAATACCTTGCTCAAGTTGACTTGGTGCTGTCATACTATGTGTCAAAAAAATGGAAATGGAATTTTTTGCAGGGTCTGCTGACCACCAACCTCCATAGGCACCAGGCCAACCTACGGAACCAACGGACCCGGCACACGGAATTGATCCAAATTTATTTTCTTTACAGACCATAGCCAGTCCTAATCCGAAACCATAATCATCTTTAAAGATCGGAGAACCCATTAATTGTGATTGTGTTCTCTGTGAAGCTGTCAATTTATTTGAACACATTAAGTCAATCGTATCTTTTTTTAAAACCTGCATACCGTTTGAGCTACCATTTTCTACAAAAATTTTAGCAAACTTCAGATAGTCTTCTATGCTAGACCAAAGTCCCTGTCCACCCGATTGATATTCTAAATGATGGGGTCGCTCTTTGAAAGCCATGTTTAGCGGAACTGTTTCAAGAGTCATTAATTCACCCAGACTATCATAACCAAAATTTGAAACGCACTTGTCTTTTTTGTTATTTGGGACCTCAAAAAAAGTATTTGTCATTCCCAGAGGAGTAAAAATTTTTTCTTCCATTACCGCTCCAAGAGGTTTTCCTTCGATGGTTGAAATTAAAATTCCCAGTAAATCAGTTGACCTGCCATAATTGAATAATGCACCAGGCTGACTTATTAATGGCAAATTAGCCAACTCATTTATCCATTGTTCGTTCGTAAGTTCAGAATCAATGTCTCCCCCAAGAGCTAAATAATCGGTTCTTAGTTTTCCTTTTTGAAATTCACTATAAGTAAAACCTGCTCTGTGGGTTAACAAATCGAGTAAAGTAATATGCTGTTTGGCGTCTTCATATTCAGCAGGCTGGTTTTTCAGGACCTTCATACTATCAAATTGCGGGAACCAGTTAGTTATTGGGTCATTCAAACTAAATTTCTTTTCTTCATACAGCATCATGGCAAGTACCGAAGTAATTGGTTTTGTCATGGAAGAAATCCTAAAAAGACTATCAATAGTCATTAGTTCCCGCGTTTCCAAGTTTTTATAACCGTAACTTTTTTGAAATTCTATTTGCCCATTTTTCCATATTAGACAATTGATTCCACCAATCTTTTTAGCTGCTATAAATTTTTCAAACATAATGATTTAGATCTTGGTAAAGCGGCGTCTTTCTGCCTTACGGCCAGGATACAGACGAACAATTTGCATAGGGTAGGGGCAGGGGATATTCAAATCCCAGGTTCGAGCTATTGTTGGTGCCTGTACTGCTTTTCAGTCCACGATTATTATTTTACCAGTTGTTATTATGCCATCTTCCGCTAACTGTATAAGGTATAGTCCGCTTGGTAAATTGTCACGATTGAAAGAGATTATCTGTCCTGAAATATTTTTTACTTGTTTTATTGTTTGTCCATATGAATTACAAATGGTCAAGGTTGCCTCTTTTAAAATATTGTTAGAATAAAATGTTGTTTGCGTAGAAAACGGGTTTGGGGAAATAGTTAAAGATTGTTTTCGCTCCTTTGAATTTATGCTGGTGACCAGTTGAAGGTCAATTAAATCAAAATAGCCATATCCCTGCAACGGGCCACCGGTAGTTCCACTAAATAAAACAACCACTGCTGTATCTCCTGCAGCAAGCGCAAAATCTGATTCTACACTTAATTGCGACCATTCTGCTGAAGATGTTGTATCGCCGGCTTGAAGGCTTATTATACCATTATTTATTACTCCAAAATATATTCCTGCCGTCGGAGATGATTCGGCGTAAGCCCATCCAGAGAGAAGATACGTTTGTCCACTGGTGATTAAAGGAATTTTTTGATAAGTATAACTCGGGAAGCAACTTTTAAAATTACCACCGGAAACTCTTATGCACCAGTTTCCACCTCCTGGTGGTGCGATATTTAATGAATCTGCTCCGCATGTCCATTCCCAGAAGGATAGGTCAGAGGCAGAACCATTCTCAAAACTTCCATTTAATACTTGAGAATATGCAGCTGGAGAAACTAATAAGGATATTACCAATAATATTATTTTCATATCACCATTCAGTAGAAACGTTAATCAAATGGGATTCCTTTACTTTTTCATCACCAATATTTTATTATCAGGATCAATGACATATGAAGTTATTTCCGAATCTCCTAAATCAATGACCTGCCTACTTTCGTGGATATTTACTTTCTTCAGGAAGGTTTTCCCACCCGTGTCCGTTACCTGAATTTCTAATGGGAAGATAAAGACATCTCCTGTTTGTTCAACGGTAAGAGTATTCCCTTGAGCTGTTATTGATAACTCCGGGATTTCATTACTTTTCAACCAGGTATCCAGTAGGGGTTTCATATTTTCTTCAGAAAACTCGTTGAGTTGTTCTATAAATGAATCAATGGTGTGATTTTTTGATTGGATAAAATTACGCAAGGCTTGCCGAAAATCTTTTTCACCTAATAACTGTTCGAGCATATAGAATATCCAAACGCCTTTACTGTAGGAAACCCCGTCATTTGAATAATCATTCCAAAGTGAACTACTTCCGTTGTATCCACCGTCCAGATAACGCACTTTCTGTGATTCATAGAAATTGGGTACAATTTCTTTGTCCGGTTCATTGGCGAGTAGAATGGATTCTGCATAAGTTGCCCAACCCTCCGATAAAAAATTAGTTGCAGGGCCTATTGGATTTGTCCAGGAATGGGCTACTTCGTGCCCAAACACGGCTCTCGGATTTGTGTCAAGGCTTTTTAAATAACTTCCGTTTTCGCCCGCGATAATAATATTGTTGCTCCTGTTTCTCCATCCATTCCCTCCGCTTGATCTATCCTGTACTACTCCCAGGTAATTGATCTGAGGTTTGCCGAATGCTGCTGTCAGTATGTCAAATGTATTTGAGAATTCTTGGTATAATGTATCGTCAGAAGGGCTGAAGTCAGTAGTCGTATATAAAACCAAATGCATGTCTCCCTTTTTGATTTCTCGTACGTTCCACTCTTTATCATAGTACAAAGACAAACCAAAAGTGGGATTTGGTGATATGGCTTTGATTATTCTATAATCACCCTCCACGGTATCTGTTTGAGGCAAACTGCTTGCCAATTGATAAGTAGCCGGGATTTTGCAGGTAACATTAAAATTGGCTCTGTCGTTTGGACTGGAAAATCCAAAAAAGGGATGCCAGAAATATTGATTGCGGATATGACCTAAGGTTTGTCCAAAATAACTTGAATTCCGGTCCTCATCGTCCTGTTCAACTTTGATTGTATATTCCAGCGCTAATTTTTGATTATCAGAATCCTTGGCATCTACCCACAACAATCCACCATCTAAAATATAATCCACTTCCTGATCATTAAGGGATAAACTGGCAAACTGAGCACTATGATTTAATATGGCAACAAAACCAAAATGGCTTTTTACATTTAATGTAAGAATATCGTTTACTTTAAGAGTTTCACCAGGATGGACATCTATATCCATCTCATGATGCAGGATTTGATTGAATTCATCTGTTTGGATTCTTTCAGTTAGTCCCCAATCTTCGTTTGTTTTTGTAAATAGATAAACACCGGAATAATCGGAGGAATAACTTGTTTCATCCCCGGAGTTGCCGAAAACAAATTTTCCGGTCAATAATACATACGCAGTATCTCCTGCCAGGGTTAATATTTTATGTTGCCCGGATTTTCTGGGAATGTTTTCCTCAATGATAAGTTGTACCAGTTCTTGAACAGGTTCAACTGGAACAACTTTTTTGAATTCCTCAATGCTTCCATTCTCAAAAACGCTGTTTATTTCCTGAATTTTTATATTCAGTAATTCGTCGTTTATACTCTTCTTATCATTCTGGCAAGAAGCTAAGACAACACATACTATAAAAAGTCGGATAAATATGTTCATATTATGTAGTTTACATCAAACCGAAAGTGGTTTTGAGTGGTAAGAATTAGTCATTTAAAGAATTAATGCCTTGCTCCTTAAGGTTAGTCAAGGCATCTTTCATTGCTTGTACTTGTTCTTCCGGATGCCCCTTCCAAAGTTTTACTTCACCAACTACCTTAAATGGATGTTGTGACCGATAAGATTTAGTCGGGTTCCCCGGAAATTTTCGATCCGTTAAATCAGGGTCATCTTCAATAGGGCCGGTTGCTTCTACTAAGTAAATTCGTTGAGGCCCTTCGCCAATAGCAAGTTCGGCTCCCCAAATAGCGGCATCCAATGTGGCAGTCAGGAAAATGTACTTCGCATTTTTTCTTTGTCCGAAATTCGAGTTGTAGCCAACTTCAATAAGGTCTCCAATTTTAAGGTCAGCCTTTGTGCCGTGGAAGAAAGTCTGAGAAAATGGAGTAGGACCTTGAGTTGTCAAGTTGTTCTCTGCTGTGTTTTTTTCCATTGTCAGAATTTATGTGTAATTGAACTGTGACTTCATTAAGAATTAACCCTTAAAAATTCAAGTTTATTCTTTTTTCGTGGAAAAATTAATTTCATAATTATTTATCCCATATCCATCCTCGGACTTGAAACGCCAACCTGTTAACACAAATTGATATTCCCTATTTGGTTCCAACTTAAGTTCAATGAAAACGGATGTCCTGTCTTCTGAATAATAAATGGCTCCAATTTCCGGAAAAGCGACAGCTCCTTTATGGCCTTCATTTATGGAATAGCCATTTCCCTCCAGCGGTCTGTCAAAATTGATTTCTATTTGGTTAGTGTTTGGGTCAACAAACGCACTACCGTTTTCAAAGGGTAGGACTCCTATAACTTTTGGTCTTCGACTTTCTACCTCTTTTTGAATTTCGTATATCTTACCAGAGATTCCATCAAAAAAGGTAACTATCTCCGGCATAAAACTTTCCAGGGATGGATATTTGTCTCTATTTTGGTCATATCTCTCCAGTTCTACGACCAGTTTGTCTGTCCACAGGAAACCTCTGTTTATTTGGTCATCAAGCTCAGCTTTCACGAATTCTTCCGGATAATTATGATCTTTTAAATATTTGATAACCGCGGCTCGCACAACAGCTTCTGCGTACATTGTTTGCCAGATACCATAAGCTTGTGCCTCCATTCTGGTTTGAAGCACCCTATATATTTCTTTTCCGCTGGCAGCCAATCCGGAATGGTATTTTTCAACCACGTGGTTCACAAAAGAGTGATTAAACTCGTGTAGTAAAGTTGAAAAATAGTCGTCGATCTCGTAGACAGGCATACCCAAACTATCTACACTCCAGGTACCCATGATGGCATACACTACTTCTGTTCCATCAATAGAAATTTTCGGACCGTAATTGCCGCCCCCATTGCCCAAACCAATCACAATTTTAAACGCACCTTTTGGGTTTTCTCCATAAAATCGTTGATACCAACTCACATCTAATTCTTCAAATACCTTGTTGAAGTTTTGAGAAGCAGTTTTATACAAGGGTTTATTGGCATCAAAAAAATTCCGGCAATCAGCATCTATATAAAATCTGTTCAGGAGCTTAAGAAATTTAGTAGCCTGCTTTTCACCCCATCGTTGCTCTGGAATCTCGTTCGAAAATGGAACAATAGGTTCAAATGGATAAGTTTCCGTGATACTAATCGCCATTTTCATGACAGCGTCATATCCAATACCTCTTTTTCTTAATTTCTTAGTAATGTATTTAATTAGCTCATGATCTTTATACGGGATGAAATGTTCCTCTATGTTTTCAACATATTTGGGAAACCTCCTCGAACTATATTCCTGGCAATCTGCCAGCCTAAACACAATACTTAATAACTCGACCCTCTCATCCACTGAAGGTTCAGGAAGTATTTCCGATGCTTGTCCGAAAATGTTGTAACTTAATAAAATTAAAAAAACAGCTATTGCATATTTCATTTTTAGTCTGTTTAATTAAGCTCAATTTTAGCCAAATAGAAAAATAAAAAGAAACTCCAGCTAATAGTATCCTGAAGTATCTCAACCCTTCAAAGATGCTAAAGTTACCGTCAGCGTTTCAGGAAGTAATATCGATTTTTTCCAGTGGTTTTAGTAAGCCAGTATGGAAAAAAGTACAGGTTTTGCTAGTAGGTGTGATTTGCTGTAGCGGTAGGCAGACAGTTTGTACTGTATTACGGATACTTGGTCTAAGCCATTATACTGGTTTTGACAAATATCACCGAGTATTGAGTCGTGGTAGTTGGTCTACTCCATTGCCTTGGTTAAGTAAATTTACCTTTTTTGACCGCCTTATGTCCTTCTGAACGCTATTATGAACAATGCCATCAGCTATCAGGGGTGCAACAAAGTGGACAGACACATTAGCAAGTGAATACAACTCAAATCATTTCGCTTCGGGTATAAACGGGGCAAGTCACACATTACAGGTGGGCAGCAAGAAACCATAAGTAGTTCAGCCTTGCGGCGAATAGACTTGAAGGATGTTTTTTCCGGTGAGGTTTTCGCGAGTATTTATGGGTAAAAGAGCGTGCCTTCTCAAGTAAGACTTGATGGAGGGATGCATTATGCTTAACGTTCAGCCCCATTAAGTTAAGTCTCATGAGCTTAAATTTAATGGGGCTGAACGTTTGTAAGCAGATCGTATTATTTTCCGGCAAATTCCACCATCCACTCAATACCGAATTTATCTCTTAGCATCCCAAAATAGGTGTTCCAGGGACTGTTGTCGATAGGCACTTCAATATTTCCGCCGGCTGAAAGTCCGCTAAATATCTTGTCGGCTTCTTCACGACTTTCTGTACTAATAGATATTTTAGATCTGTTTTCATTTTCATTTACCGGCCCCATGCTTTCCGGAACGTCATTGCCCATTAAGGTGTTTTTGCCAATGGGCAAAGCAATGTACATGATTTTATTTGCGTCAATTTCTTCTACGGAAAATTCCGGACCTGCTAAATCTTTGAGGCGCACCAGTCTTTCAAACTCTCCGCCAAATACGGATTTGTAAAAGTTGAATGCTTCTTCTGCATTGCCGTTGAAGTTAATCGAAGGATTAATGTGTGCCATAATTTTATTTTTTGTTGTAGTTTAAAAGCCAATGATTTCCATATTTGTCTGTAAGATCACCAAATAGTGCTCCCCAAAAAGTATCTTGTAGTGGATGGTCAGATCTACCTTCCTTTGAAAGTTTTTTGAATACTTTTTTTATTTCTTCCTCACTGCTACACTCCAGGGAAAGAGAAACTGTATTTCCTTTTACAAGTCCGGTTGGAGGAACCATGTCAGAGCCTTGTAAAACCATCCCTTCTTTCGAAAGAGAAGCGTGTAATATGCACTCTTTCATTCGTTCTGGCATTCCATCGGCAAGAGGCGAATCACCAACAGTTTGTAAGAAGAGGTTGCCACCCAAACATTCCTGGTAAAAAGTCATTGCTTCTCGGCAATTACCATTAAAGGTAAGGTATGAATGAATTTGTGCCATTTTAATTTAGGCGTTTATGAGCTTTTGGATATCAAATTTTTGCATTTGCAGAAATGCTTCAATTACCCTTTGCCCTTTGTCCGGATCAGCCATTAATCTATTTAATATTTTAGGAACAACTTGCCAGGAAACACCAAACTTGTCATCAAGCCAACCGCATTGGCTATAATTTCCACCTTCCCCCAATTTGTCCCAATAATGGTCAATCTCCTCCTGGGTTTCACATTCAATTACATACGAATTTGCCGGTGAAAATTTATACAAGGGCCCGCCATTTAAACCCATAAATTGCTGTCCGTTTAATTCCCATCTTACCACCAGTGGATTTTCACTTGTGATTTTTGAATTTTGAAAAATGGAGCAGTAAAATTCGGCGGCTTCTTTGGCTTGTCCATCAAACCATAAGCAGGGATATATCTGGTTTTGCATAACTTAATTGTTGCTTTGGGTATTCATTACATTAAACATCCAACGGATACCGAATTGATCCAAACAACAGCCCCAGTAGCCCCAAAACTCATCTCGCATAGGGGCTTTATCGCTTCCACCTTCAGATAAAGCCTTATACAATATATCAGCCTCGTCTTTTGAATCTAACTGTAAACTAATGGTGGTATTATTTCCAACGACAAGCTTTTGTCCCATTGATTCTAACATGTCTGTTCCCATTAATTCAGTGCCGCCAATGATTGGTAAGGCCACATGCATCACGCAATCCAAATCTGCTTCAGAAAACTTAGGGCCGTTTGGATTTGGCGGTAAATCTTTGATGTACATCATTGGTGCTGAAAATGCTGTCTTAAATACAGACTTATAAAAGTGGAAAGCCTTTTCCGCATCACCTTGAAAGTTTAGATAAATTGCAACCTTACTCATATCATTTAGTTTAGTGGATTAATTGGTTTCTGTGTAATTTTTGAAACTATTTAAGATGGCTTGCCAACCGCCTCTTTGCATTTCAATGGGGTTTTCATCTTCCGGGTCAAAGCTTACCACTACCTCAGTCTGGTCACCCAAATCATTAAATTGAACAGTGGCAGTCCTTCCTCCAAATCCATAGGTAAAGGTTTTGCCTTCCACGAGATCTGAATAAACCGCTTCAAAGTAAAAACCGAAGCTGCCATCCCTGGCTTCCATTCGTGCCTTATAGGTGCCGCCGATGCGCAGGTCATTTTCAGCACTCGGACAATGCCAACTTGGATCTGCAAAGTTCCAGTTGATAATATGCGCTGGATTGTTGTAATAATCCCAAACTTTTTTGGCATCAGCCTGGATGATTGCTTGAACCGTAATTTTTGAATTGCTCATTTTTCTGTTTTTTATTGTTCCTTGACAGTACAAAGATGCAGGAACTTTTTACTTTGGCGAATGTGTAAAAATGACAACAAAAGGGTGTATTGCGACAAAATAGCTCTTACTTTTATGTAAAATTATTCCAGTGTCATGATGAATGTAAGTATTCTTGTTCCGGAGAACGCCGTCATGCAAGCCATTGCTGACCCACAATATTTGCTTTCTGCTGTAAATCAATTTCTGGCAGTAGCTGGTAAAAAGCCATTGTTTCATGTGCAGTTGGTTGGCTTGAAAAAACATGTGAAAATTAATGATGGCTTGTTTACCATAAACACGTCACACCTTTTGAAGGATGTTAAGGAAACTGATTTGGTCATAATTCCTGCTTTGTTTGGTGATATGAAAACAGCCATTACTTCCAACAAAAAAGCAGTACCCTGGATAGTTGAGCAATACAAAAATGGAGCAGAAGTGGCTTCTTTATGTGTTGGAGCCTTCCTTTTGGCGTCAACCGGTTTGCTCAATGGCAAAAAATGTTCGACACATTGGGGATTTCAAAACGAGTTTAGAGAAATGTTTCCGGAAGTAGAAGTAGTGGAAGGAAGTATTATTACCGAAGAGCATCGTATTTATTCAAGCGGCGGAGCAAATTCTTATTGGAACCTTTTGTTGCATCTGGTGGAAAAATATACGGATAGAGAAACAGCCATACTTGCATCAAAATATTTTGCCATCGACATTGACAGAGAAAGCCAAACTACTTTTGCACTATTCAAAGGACAAAAAAACCATACAGACGAAGCTGTTAGAAAGGCACAAGAATATATTGAAAAGAACTTTCAGGAAAAAATAAGCATTGAAGATCTAATCGATTTGGTATCAGTCGGCAGACGAAGCTTTGAACGAAGATTTAAGTCCGCAACAAACAACACCGTCCTGGAATATATTCAAAGAATCAAGGTGGAAGCAGCCAAAAGAAGTTTTGAGTGCAGCAGAAAAAACATGAACGAAGTTATGCTTGATGTTGGCTATTCGGATACAAAAGCATTCCGATCTGTTTTTAAAAAAATTACAGGTCTTTCACCTATAGAGTACCGCAATAAATATAATAAAATGGCGGTCAATACCTGAAGCGAAATGATTTGAGCCGTTTTCACATGCCACTTCGTTTCGGAATAGCATATATACCCAAACCACTTGCGCTTGGGTATAAAACAGTGCAACTCCTATTACTCGAATGAAAGTGGAGTAAGTTTATAATTTTAATCCTCAACTTAAATAGTATTAAATGAAGAAATTAAAATATTCGTTGTTTGTTCTGATCAGTATCCTCCTCAACAATTATATCTATTGCCAGGTCCAAGTAGGGAATAACTTTGAAGGATCTTTAAATACGTATTGGCATGTCGGAGGTCAGGGCGCTGATATATTTAATCCAGTGTTGTTTTCTCAAAATCCGATATCTCTTTCTGAGGATGGAAATCGGGTTGCAATTCATTCTTACTCCGTTCCTCTGGAAACTGGCGTTACAAGCATATATGAATGGGACGGCAGTACTTGGACTCAAATGGGAGAAGAAATTATTGGTGATAATCCTTCAAAATTATCAAATGATGGAACTCGAATTATCGTAAAGACAGACGGGATGATTAAGGTAATGAATTGGGATGGCAATAATTGGGATCAACTGGGAACTGCAATTGACATTACAACCGTAGGCGCAATTGCATTATCACCATCTGGCGACTGGTTTGCATTTAGAGAATATAATTCAATTAGGGATTACCTACACATGTATTCTTGGAATGGAGCAGACTGGGAGCCACTTGGGGAGCCACTAGAGGGGCCTATTAATCATGATTTTGGAATTCTAATATCCTTAGCTTCTGATCAAATGGTAATGTCAATCGCTTCGTACCCTATTAAAGGTGTTTCACAGGTTGCCATACCAAGATATGTTTCTACTTTTCAATGGGACGGCGTAGAGTGGGTTCAACGGGGAACCGAAATATTTCCTGATTCTACTGACGATAAATTAAGTTTTGCCATTAATATCTCTTTGTCCAATAATAGCAATACTATAGCTATTAATTCATCAGAATCTTTTGTAGGTGGGTTAGTTTATGTTTATGATTGGAATGGGACAGAATGGTTGCTAAGAGGAAATAAGATCCTTTCTGCAGGGAGCAATAATGGAATCTCTATCGGTATGTCAAACAATGGAGATCAAATCTATTTGGGACACCCTTATTATGATATAGATTATAATGAAGGCAAAGCGGAGATGCATCAGTGGACAGGTAGTGAATGGGTACTAAAAGGAAATATTATTGAAGGGACTGTTGAAAACGATCTAGTCGGCCATGCTGTTGCAATTTCTGGCGATGGATTAAGGGTTGCTGTTTCCTCCGTTAATGCAGATTTATCCAATCAGAAATATTTAGGAAGAGTTCAGGTTTTTGAAAACTTTTTAACCTCAACCCGGGCACAGGAAATTAAACAAATTAAAATTTCTCCAAACCCATTTAATGATCAATTTACAATTGAGTTAGGTGCGTCAAATTACCAGGAAATAGAGATAAGTATCTTTAATATTTTAGGAGAGCAGGTTAATTACCAAAAAATAACAATGCGCGATTCCATCGAAATCCAAACCAGCAACCTGCTTGTGGGTACCTATTTTGTTTATGTCAAAAAGGATAATAAAATTTACAACGCTAAATTATTGAAATCATAATGGGAAGCTGTGATTCTGTGATCTCATTCAAAATTCAACATTCAACATTAAGAATGTGTTTGAGAATTGCTTCTTCATTAAGAATTAAAAAATAAGGCCTATGAATTAAAAATCCACCATTAATCCAATACTAGGAGTTGGACCAAAAGGTGTATCCAGCATCGTGGGCTCCAACTTTAAACTTAGATCATCGTCTATATCAAAATGGGCGAGATGTGCATTAACAAATGCTTCTGCACCATTTAATACATATACCACCACAAACCCAACATAGCTGAGTTGCCTGTTTTTATCAACCTGATCCCGAAGTGATTTTAAATTGTCTTTATTATCGAGATAGGTCCCTGTAAAATCATGTGGAACGCCACGTAGAATACGCCGGTGTGCACGTTTCAGTTGGAGATAATCAGTTGAGTTTCGGTCAACCAGGTAGCCTAGTCCACCCAAGGCACCATAAACAATCGGAATTTTCCACCATTTGCCATTGTAAAATTGCCCTGCACCAGGTACAGCGAGTGATAGGAGTAGCGCTGTTTTGGGTTTTGGATAATCCGGATCGGCCTTATAGTTTAGGATATAGTGTCTTTTCGCCGAAAGGCTATCGCTTGCTGCCTCAATTACCAAGAGGGAGTCCACCAGGGTAGAATCCAAAACAATCTTTGGTTGCAGGCTGTCAATTTGCAAACTATCCGATTCCTGACCAAAGAGATGCAGGTGGGCGAGGAGGCACAAAAAAATCGGAAAAAAGATAAATTTCATAAGATAGGAACGCTAATCGGTTCCAAAATGTGTGCTAGTTGCCTTCAATGATATCGAGAAGACGATTCAATTCATCATCCGAATGAAATCCAATAACTATTTGCCCTTTGCCTTTTCCATCTGTTTTTAAGGCCACCTTTGCGCCGAAATGGTCACGTAGTTGATCCTGTACCCGTTTGTACTCATCTGGCAATCCGGCTTTCGGACCGGATTTTGGCGGTGTAGGTTCGTTATAGCGTTTCTTGAGCGCTTCTGTTGCTCGTACCGAAAGGCCTTGTTGAATGACTTCCTGGAATATACTAAGTTGTAGGGCAAGGTCATCAATGCCCGAGAGCGCTTTCCCGTGGCCGGCTGTAATGCGTCCTTCTTTTAGCGCAGTCTGAACTTGTGGAGGCAATTTCAATAAGCCCAGAAAGTGTGTGACGGTAATCCGCTTTTTACCAATACGGTCTGCCAGGTTTTCATGCGTTAAATTACACTCGTCGAGCAGGCGTTGGTATGTTTGGGCTACTTCAATTGGATTCAGGTTTTGGCGTTGGATGTTTTCCACCAGCGCCATCTCCAGCATTTCCTGGTCATTTGCCAGGCGGATATAAGCCGGAACTTCTTCCAATCCGGCCAGTTTGCTGGCACGTAGCCTTCTTTCACCTGATATTAGCTGAAATGCTTCGTCATTTAACCTCCGGACAGTAATCGGCTGGATTAGCCCATGCACTTTGAGAGACTCGGCCAGTTCTTCCAGAGCTTCCGGCGCAAATTCTTTTCTGGGCTGAAAGGGGTTTACCTCGATTTGAGAAACAGGAATATTCGCAACAGTATGGGTCAATTCCCGAACAAATTCCTGTTGAATTTCCGGGTTTTCCTCTGTCTCCATATTAGACAAGAGGGCTCGAATCCCCAAGCCGAGTTCTTTTTTCTTTACTTTCTTGGCCATATTATCAGTTCACTCTGTTAGTTGCCACTGCGTCGTTTTCCGGATTTGCGCTGGATTCATTCCGCGTGAGAAATTCCTGGGCGAGGTTTAAGAAGTTGATTGCTCCCTTACTGCCGGCATCATAGAGAATAACTGGCTGGTGTAAGTTGGGTGCCTCACCGATCTTTGAGTTTCGGTGGATAATGGTGTCATATACTTTCTCCCCGTAAAAATCGCGTACTTCCTGTACCACGACATTTCCCAATCGCAATCGCTTATCGTACATCGAAAGCAGGATGCCTTCAATCTCTAATTTTGGATTCAGTTGCTTTTTGACCAAATTGATGGTGTTTTGCAGCTTGCCCAGCCCTTCCAGGGAAAAGACCTCACATTGTACCGGTACGATTACAGAATCAGCTGCCGAAAGTGCATTCACCGTAACCAGACCCAGACTCGGCAGACAATCAATGAAGATATAATCATAATCGTCCCGGATCTTATTGACCAGCTTTTGCATGACAAATTCTCTATTGGCCCGATTCACCAACTCTAATTCTGCACCCACTAAATCAATTTGAGACGGAATCAAATGCAGATTGGGGGTTTCCGTTTCATAGATCGCATCATTTGGATCGTGGTCGTTGATCAGACAATCATATAAGCTTACATCGTCGTCGTCAATTTGTACGCCAACTCCCGAACTGGCATTTGCCTGCGGATCTGAATCGATGAGGAGGACCTTGCGTTCCAGCACAGCCAAACATGCAGCTAAATTAATAGCTGTGGTCGTTTTTCCAACGCCTCCTTTTTGATTTGCTATGGCGATAACTTTTCCCATAATAGTAACCTATACTGATTGGTAATAAAGCGAACAAAATATTATAAACCGACCCAACGCCGGCAAAATTAGTTTTTTAGACCTGGATTTGAAAACATTCCTCGAAGGAGTCTTCGGTTAATTGTAGTTAGCCGGATCGCGGAAGGACCGCATGAGCGTCGCACCTACTGTTGACAAGATAAAAATCACGACCTGTTCCGGAAGTTTAAAGATAACAGCTTTTCCTTCAATCAGGAAAAAATGAGACCTTAGCTTTCCATAACTATCAGTCATTTTGTTGGTTTGGTTTAAAAGCGTTTTGAATGATTACAGTGATAATTGGTACCAACCGAGCGGATAACATAGCCCAATACTTTGCTATTCAGTATGTTAAGGAACTTCAGACTCAGCAAAGCGAAGAAGTGCAACTGCTGGATCTGGCTGCCATACCACATGATTGGTTTCATCCCGATATGTATATTCTCGAAAAACAAAGCGCCAGCCTTCGTGCTATTCAGGATCAATACATTTTACCGGCAAATAAATTTGTTTTTGTAGTGCCTGAGTATAATGGAGGTAATCCAGGGGCCCTGAAGGCTTTTATTGATGGCTGTTCAATTCGGCAATACAAAGGAAATTTTAACCGTAAAAAGGCCTTGCTGGCCGGGGTGGCATCCGGAAAGGCCGGAAATCTTAGAGGAATGGATCACCTTACAGGTGTTTTAAACTACCTGGGCACGGTCGTAATGCCTACCAAGAATCCCTACTCGGAAATTGAACTTTTGCTAAATGACAATAAAGAAATCACGGATCCGCTTACGCTGAAACGAATCCGTGATCATGTCCAGGAATTTATTGAATTCTAATCCTGCCAATCAGCCAGAAAAACATTTGTGTCGCGGGTTCCTCCATTGTTTCTATTTGAAGAGAAAACCAACTTTTTGCCATCATAGGAAAACATGGGGAAGGCATCAAAAACAGGATCGAAGGTGATCTGCTTTAGGTCACTGCCATCCAGATTGATAGAGAAAATATTAAACTGTCGTCCGCTTTCTGTGTGGTGATTTGTGGAAAAGACAATTTTATTCCCGGAAGGGTGAAAATAAGGTGCCCAATTGGCTCCACCCAAATCTGTAATTTGTTTCAAATTGCTGCCGTCAACATCGCACACATAGATTTCCATAGCAGTAGGTTGAACAAGGCCCTGTGCCAGCAATTCCTTATAAGTACTTACTTCTTCGGCTGTTTTAGGCCGGCTGGCGCGGAATACAAGCTTGCTTCCATCCGGAGAGAAAAAAGCTCCTCCATCGTAACCCAATCCGCTCGTGACCTGCTTTACATTGCCGCCGTCAATATCCATAGTCCAGAGCTCTAAATCACCCGAGCGAGTAGATGTAAATACGATTTTTGTACCATCCGGACTGATAGTCGCTTCCGCATCGTACCCCGGCTCATCTGTCAATTGTTTCAGGATATTTCCCTTCATATCTGATACAAAGATGTCGAAGTCCGGGAAAATGCCCCAAACATATTTTCCGTTAAGGGACCGGGGCGCTTCCGGACAGGTATCTGCCCCCATATGTGTAGATGCGTAGAGTATGGTCGAATCACCCGGCATAAAATACGAACAGGTCGTACGTCCTTTGCCCGTACTTAACAGGGGAGGCTGCGCATCTTTTGTACCGGTGGTCGGCATATAAAAGATCTGATCACAAGAGGTACCCCAATCGGCGTTATTGGCCTGAAAGACTAGATACTTGTCGTTGAAACTGAAGTAAGCCTCTGCGTTATCTCCTCTAAAGGTTAGTTGTCGGAGATTGGTGAAATTACTTTCTTCGGGGTAGGAGAGCGCCGCTTCTGCAACTGCTGGTGTTTCTACCATTTCTGTATCTGAAGTAGTTGCCTCCTGCTGACAGGAAGTGTACAGGAATCCGAAAATGAAAAGGAAAGTGGTTAATCGCATTTCTTATTTTTTGCCAAAAATAAGAAGAGGCACAGGCTTTTAAAGCTTTCTAAAAAGATATGATACTAAAATGACAAGGGCTACTCCACGACCAGTGTTCGGCTACTAATGCGATTTCCCTCAGAGAAAAGACTAAAGAAATAGATTCCACTGCCCAGATTCTGGAGCGAAATCCGGGGTTCGGTTTCGGATAAACGCCCACTTCTGACCTGTCTTCCGGTGCCATCCAAAAGAATATAATCCAATGGACCGGAATAAGGATCTGGAAAGCGGATGGTACAAAAGCTGGTTGCCGGGTTTGGAAATAGTTCAAAGGAGGACTGTTGGGCTTCCTGTTCACTTAATGCAGTTACATTCACTTCACAGGGCAAAGAAGCAGAAATTCCTGCCTGCCCTTCAATAGCACCCACGATATTGGCATTGCTTATTGGAAAGATATCCTGATTGATAATAATTCGGTCAGGGGCAATTAAAATAACTGTGGGGAAAGCATAAATCCCATAGGTGGCTACCACCTCATTTCCGCCACCATCCAGGCCGCTGACTGCCGGAATTAAAGCGCCATAAGTTGCCTGATACTGCAGAACCTCCAAATCGGTATTTCCATAATCTATAGATAACATAACCAGGTCTTCCTGATTACAGCCGTAATGCTGCATGGCCCAGTTCATTTCAGGAATAGTACCGATACAGGGTGCACAGGTGGTATAGAAGAAATCGAGTACCACAAATTTGCCCTGATCCAGATATTCAAAAAGTTCATGTTGATTCTGGTGTACATCCACGACAGTAAAATTCACGGCAGTGTCCAGCTGGGTTTGGGCACGGAGTCCGGAAAAGGAAAGAAATAGCAGACTTGTTAACACCAATCGAATCATAGCTCAAATATAATTGAATCCATCGGCTTGTTGGTCTGGTTTATAGCCGTAATTGTATGCCCCCCAACATTCGACCGGCCTTTATACCTAAAATTGTCAATCAGCATTCATATAGACACCCTTTTCCGGTAGTTTGCATATTCGTATCTTTAAACTCATTTAGTGATAAACTCCCCAGACCTGTTCGTTTGGATATAAATTTACCTGCATGAAAAAGATTGCCCTATTTGTATGCTTCAGCCTGTATATTCCCCTGATGGCCTGGTCGCAACCGGAAACAGCAAAGGGAGAGGAAGCGCAAGCAGATTCTATTGATTTGGCAGAAGAGGAAGCGCTGATTGAGACGCTTGTCGAAATCCAAAACCATTGTCGCATGCTGGATCGCCGATTTGATTACCAGATTGTCAGCCTGTTAAACGAAGAGTTTATGCAGCAAATGACCGATGGGGGCGGACAGTTAACAGCCTATCTGTATGATGGCGAAGTACACAAAATCGAAACATTAATCTACCTCAGCAATGGCCGTATTACCCGAATGTACTATTATCGGGATGATATGCTGGTGCTGGTTAGAGAAAAGGAAGAGCATTACCTGTATGATGCCGATACCAATCAATTCAATTATGCACAAACAGAAGTTGCCCATGCCGGCGAATTCACGATTTACGAAGGCAATATAATAATGGCAGAATCCTTTGGTGTTTCTGAACTGGGTGATAAACAGGATGCAGCTGATGTCTTGCTTAATTTAGGTCAGCGGTATCAACGGATAGTTGAAGTCGAGAAATAACTAATCTATTTTAATCTGGGTACCCTTGTAAGAATCGTCAAATTTGCCGTCGCCATCCCAATCCAGGATGCTTTGAAATTCTGCCATCGACTCCCGGATACGTACCTTGTATTCATAGGTAGCTTCGGGTTCGATAAGCATGAGTGTGTCTCCGAATATATTCCAAATGCCACGCGTAGTCCGAATCAAACTATCAGATGGGTTTCTGTATTCCGATTGATAGGTATTATTGCCGTCATAGGTCGTTTTGATCGGCTTAATCCCCAGTTTTTCTTCCCAGCTACCTCTGGGGACCAGAATCGAGAAAGAGGAATCGGTGTTGTTAAATGAATTAACAATGACCTCCAACGATATATTTTCCCAGGTGCCAATCAAAATACTATCCAGGTTTACCTGAACCTTTGGAGTTTCTTCTGCCGATGATTCACTGGCGCAAGAAAACAAGGTGCCCATCAAAAGACCGGCAACCAAAAACGTGATTATCTTCATAAATTACTGTTTGTGAACCTCTCCGGAACCCACTTTTGAAGTACTTACTTTCGGATTCCCTTTGTAATAAACATCCCCACTTCCGGCCATTGAAATATCCAGGGTTTGTACGGCATGAACACGTACATCGCCGCTTCCGCCAATTGTGATTGAACATTGATTGGCCTCTAATTTATTCGCATCTACTTCGCCAGATCCTCCGATGTTGATGTCCAGGTTGTTGGTATAACCGCTTAGACTCATACTTCCTGATCCGCCAATATTGGCGTCAATTGCCTCTGCACTGCATTCCAATTGAATCTCTCCTGATCCGCCAATTGTCAAATCTAGCTGCTCAATGCCGCTAAAATCATCCATGCCGGTGATACTCCCGGATCCCGCAACTGTTAACCCCTTTAAGGAAGGCAAACTTACTTGAAATACTAAGTCTTCCGCCTGTTTTACACGCTTTTTTTGGTCAATAATCAGGACACCTTTTCGAACGGTAATGTCCAGGTTTTCTAAGATATTTTGCTGGCCCTTTCCTTCTACAGCAAAAGGGCCTTTCTTAAGCTCTACCGAACCAGCTACTTCAAATTTGATTTGGTCAAAATCACTCAAGTCCCATTTCTGGGAGCTTGTTGGCCCCGTCCCCTCAATTCCTGGTCCGGTATTTATATTGATTTCACAGGAAACGAGTAAACTCCATACCAAAACGAACATTGGAATAACAGGTTTCATAGTCTTATTTTTTGGATTTAGAACGAGTTTGTGAACGGCTTAGAAAAAAAAGGAGTCCTCTACACCAGGCAAAAGGACTCCTTTTTTCAGCTGAAAGAGCTATTTAGTACTTGATATCGGTCAAATTAACAACAAAACCGTTGATACCTGTCTTTTTCTTTACACTTGCTTTATACGCATTGGCGCTTTCAGGTGTGTCAAAAGGCCCAAGCAGCAATTTATACACAGGTTCTCCAGATGGATTTGGCTCTATGCTCAACAGGATGTTTTGAAACCAATGTCCTTGCAAGTCAGCAATTTGCTTCATTACATTGTTGTAATTGGTCATCGACGCAACCTGTACCGCATAGCCAGCCTGAGCGGGTTTCTCCAAAACGACCTTGTAGAGCCCAAATTGACTATAATTCTGGTCTGTTGCTAATTCTGATTTAACCAGAGTAGCCGGAGGATTAGGTGGAGATTGAATAGGTGCTTGCGTAGGCGCTGGCGTAACAGGTTCCGCCTTTTTAGGTGCCGGAACTTTAGCCACCTCTGGTTCTGCTTTTGCCGGAGTTTGTGCCTCTGTTTGAGCAGGAGGTACGACCACTTCCGGCTGTGTCGGAGCAGGTGTCGGTGGAGTAGGCGTTACCACTATTGGATCCGGAGTGTTTTCCGCATCTGGTGCCTGATCAACGACTTCTACTTTTACGCGGGCAGTGCCATCTGCCACAAGGTCAAGTGCTTCAGCCGCTTTCCGCGAAATGTCAACGATCCTGCCATTTACGTATGGACCTCGGTCTGTTACCCGAACTTTTACCGATTTTTTATTATCGAGCCGGGTTACCTTGATCACAGTACCAAAGGGATATGTTTTGTGAGCTGCAGTATATTTATCTTTATCATATAATTCGCCGCTGGCAGTTGATTTACCCTGAAATTTATCAGAATAGTAGGACGCAACACCATATTCCTGTGCACTCAGCGTATATGCTGTTAGAGACAAGAAAAGCGTAAGCATAGCTTTTGCAATGAATTTCATAAGGATCTTTTTGTGATTAAGGGATGTTAGTAAGAAAACAAATTAAGTGTTTCACTTCGGTTTTCGGGCTTAAAATAAGAGAACTTGGGCAAATCTGCACAGATATTTGATATAATAACGCATTCTCTTTGCTTTTCACCTAAACTTTAACCCCTTGTTTTTTGTACTTTTGTGGTCTATTTTAGAATCCAGAATTATGAGTAAACACGGACGCGTTTTGGTAGCCATGAGCGGCGGTATTGATAGCACGGTTACGGCCATGATGCTTCATGCCGAAGGATATGAGGTGATTGGAATTACCATGAAAACCTGGGACTATGCCTCTTCAGGTGGTTCGAGTAAGGAAACAGGCTGTTGTTCGCTTGATTCCATCAACGATGCACGGCAGGTTGCTGTTGACATGAGCTTCCCACACTATATCGTGGATATCCGGGAAGAATTTGGCGATTATGTGATTGATAATTTTGTAGATGAGTACCTGGCTGGCCGTACACCCAACCCCTGCGTACTTTGTAACACCCATATAAAATGGAATTCCCTGCTAAAACGGGCGGATGCCATGGATTGTGAATTTATCGCCACCGGGCATTATGCCAAAATACAGGAAGCTGGCGGACGAAAATTTATCCAAAAAGCCAAAGACCTGAATAAAGATCAGTCTTATGTGCTCTGGGGACTCAGCCAGGAATGTCTGGAGCGAAGTAACTTTCCATTAGGCAACTATACCAAGCCGGAAGTACGGCAAATGGCCAAGGATTTTGGCTACCTGGAATTGTCGAAAAAAGGCGAGAGTTATGAAATCTGTTTTGTCCCGGATAATGATTATCGGGGCTTTCTTAAAAGACGTGTGGATGGACTGGAGGAACGCGTTGCGGGTGGCCAGTTTATCAGTTCCAAAGGCGAAATATTAGGCGAGCACAAGGGATATCCTTTTTATACAGTGGGCCAACGCAAAGGCCTTGGATTGGCATTCGGTGAGCCGATGTATGTTACCGAGATCCAACCAGAATCAAACAGAGTGGTATTGGGGCCGGTGCAGGAGCTGGTGCGCAATGGCATGGCCGTGGGGCAATTGAACCTGATGAAATACACAGACCTTTATAAAGGCATGGAGGCCACAACCAAGATTCGTTATAAGGATAGTGGTGCTTTAAGTAATGTGGTTCAAACTGCTGATAATCAGGTAGAAGTAGAGTTTTATGCAAATGTTCACGGTGTAGCACCCGGGCAATCGGCCGTATTTTACGAAGGGGATGACGTGGTTGGCGGTGGTATCATTATGGGAAGTTCCAGAAACAATGGGTAAATTCCTGTCTATATCGCTCTTATTGTTGGCTTTGTCGGCTTTTCAGGCCTGTACAAAACCAGCTGTAGCGCCAGACCTGGGCTATGATTATTTTCCGTTGGAAATTGGCAGCAGCCGTATTTATCAGGTTGATTCTGTGATCTATGACCCAAACGGTCAGATTCGAATTGATACGGTCAGTTTTCAATTAAAAGAATCAATTGCTGATTCCTACCAGGATGATACCGGCTTAAATTGGTTTCGGATTGAACGCTTTGAACGGGAAACAGACCAGGACCCCTGGCAATTCCACTCTATTAGTGCTGCATCACGCGATGAAACCCGGGCCTTTCGAAAAGAAAATAACCTCCAGTTTATCAGCTTTGTCTTTCCGCAGGATATTTTCGCTAAATGGGAAAGTACCGTATTTATCGATCCTTTGCAGGAAGTAGTGGTAGCAGGCGAGCCACTGGAGATGTTTAAATATTGGGAGTCAGGCTTTAGGTCTATTGATGCGCCTTATACGCTTGGTACCCAAACCTATCCGAGTACCTGCGAGGTATTTCATGCAGAGTTTGAAAACCTAATCGAACTTCGGCGGGTACGGGAGGTTTATGCCAAAGATACCGGACTCATTTATCGAGAATTGTACATTCTGGATACCCAAATAATTGATGGAACTATTCCCTGGGAAATAAAAGGGGAGAAGGGCTTTATTCTCAGACAGTCTCTTATCGCGATTGAATAAACTATGGCAGAATATATCGAGGTTGGATACAGTAAAAAAACACACGGCATCAGGGGCGAATTAAAGGTCGTTGTAGAAGACCATTTTTTGGATGATTTTCTAAACGCCAAAGCCGTTTTTCTGGATTTACCCGGCGGTAAAGTGCCTTATTTTCTGGATACTATTCGGGATGCCGGAAGTCTCCTGGCCTCCTTTGAAGATATTGATTCCAAGGAAAAGGCATTACCCCTTTCGGGGAAGGCCATCTTCCTCCGGAAAGAAGATGTTTCTGCTTCTAAACCACAATTCCAGGAGGGTACCTCCGAGTTTTTACAGGGATATAAGGTCTTTGACGCCATCGCTGGAGAAATTGGCCGAATAGACCGGGTGGAAGAATATCCCCAGCAGGAAATGGCGATAGTTGAACTGGAAAAGAAGACCCTGCTGATTCCGCTACATCCGGATTTGATTGTGCGTATTGATGAGGTAAAAAAAGAATTACACTGCCAACTCCCCGAAGGATTGTTAGAGTTGTAGAGGAGGTAGTTTGAGTTTGAGTTTGAGTTTGAGTTTGAGTTTGCCCCGAAAGCTATCAGGGTGGTTTGAGTGTGATTTTCCTCGCAGA
>JAGQWR010000051.1 GCA_020437105.1 Saprospiraceae bacterium | reverse complement strand
GCTTTTTTTTGAAATCAACCACTGTGGTTTTGTACGACTTCTTCCTTTATCTTAGCAAAAAAAAATCGCATAATGAGAATCACAATCCTTTCTATTATTTGCTTGTTTGCCAGCCAGGCATTCGCTCAAATGCCCCTTCGTAATTACATAGGCGAAACCGAAAAAAATATCACAGCCTCGCTCGATGAGCTTGGTTTGTATTACGAACTCCAATATGATACGGAGTATGAATATTGGGACGGGATACAAATGATCATGATATGGAAAGACGAAGAATCGGCATATATCGGTAATAGTGCATGGGTTTACCTTTCTATGGACAAATGTTACCAGGTGCAGTACAACTTTTTTAATGATGAACTTGTCCTTGAAAGCATTCGTGGTGTACTGGAGCGTAGAAGCGATTTTTACCCTTGCTCTGACATGTCTGATTGTTGGAGCCAGGAAATCGAAAATCGGCAGACAAGCTATTATTGGAATCTCTTTACTTCCTATGAAGGAGATGAAGGCTGGAAAGCCGTTATTATTGAAGATCAGGAGAAATTTGAAGAAAACCGATATATGTATGAGTGGAGTAAGTATTAATTAGAAATAAAAACGTTTAGAGTTTATTCAAACAAAATAGAGATGGCTAGGATCAAATTTTCCATTGCATTTACCTTCGTTTTTCTGTTTGTAAATGCCTATTCCGGTTTCGCACAATATGTGTTTGAGACTAAAGAGGATTGTCAATGTACCAAAGTAAAAAGTCAGGATAGAACCGGTACCTGTTGGAGTTTTTCGACCGTTTCTTTTCTGGAGTCGGAATTGCTTCGTCAGGGGAAAGGGGCATACGACCTCTCCGAGATGCAGATTGTTCGGACCATATATCAGGATAAGGCACGCAACTATGTACTTCGTCAGGGAAAGGCAAATTTCAGCCAGGGAAGTCTGGCTCATGATGTCATCCGCGCGATGGAGTTAGGTGGACTTATTCCGGAATCTGTTTATTCAGGTAAACTTGCCGGGCAGGAATACCACGACCACAGTGAAATGGAAGTTAGCTTAAAGGAAATGCTGGATAAGGAGATGGCTCAGGATCCCGAACTGAGTCAGGAGTGGTCAGAGAAATGTGTGTCGATATTGAACACCTTTATGGGGGAAGTGCCAGAGACTTTTGAGTATATGGGGGTAAAATATACCCCAGAATCTTTTGCAGCCAGCCTGCCGCTTAAAGCGAAAGATTATGTAAGCTTTACCTCCTTTACCCATCATCCCTTTTACAAGAAAATGATTTTAGAGGTTCCGGACAATTATTCGAATGGGAGTTATTTCAATATTCCTATGGAAGAATTAGAAGAGATCGTTGATTATGCGCTGGCAAACGGGATGACCGTTTCCTGGGATGGGGATGTAAGCGAAGATACTTTTAATGCGACCGAAGGATTGGCTATTTTGCCAATGGATCCGGCACGGGAAGACCTATTTGTAAATCCTGGTGCGGAGGTCGTTGTCACGCAAGAAATGCGACAAGCTGCTTTTATGTCTTATGCCACCACCGATGACCACCTGATGCACATTGTTGGCTCAGCAATAGATCAACAGGGGCATAAATATTATATCGTAAAAAACTCTTGGGGTAAGATCAGCCCTTTTGAAGGATATCTGTATATGTCGGCTGCTTATTTTGATATGAAGACAGTTGGTATCCTGGTACACAAGGATGCCGTTCCGGCTGCTCTGCGTGATCGTTTACACAACCTAAAATAAAAACGGAGGAGAGCGGCGATTGCTCGTCGCTCTCCTCTAACCAATTCTAGGATTTTCCGTTTTTCGAGGGTACTTTTTTCATTTGTTCGCCCAATTGCTGGGAAGCAGCAAAAGAGGCAACCATTTGAGAGAGCATATCTGATCCTGCAGAAGGTTGGTTTGGCAATAAGATCAAATTAGAGTTTGAGTTTTCACCCATTGACTGCATTGTATCATAATGCTGGGTGACCACGATCAATGCAGAAGCTTCCTGGGAGTTGATCCCCACTTTATTTAGCACCTCTACAGACTCTTCCAGACCACGTGCAATTTCGCGACGTTGATCAGCGATACCCTGACCTTGTAATCTTTTGCTTTCCGCTTCGGCTTTCGCTTTGGCAACGATACGGATACGCTCTGCTTCAGCTTCATATTCAGCAGCCAGTTTTTTACGTTCCGCGGCATTAATATGGTTCATCGCCTGTTTTACCGCAGCATCCGGATCAATATCAGTAACCAGTGCTTTTACGATACCATATCCATAGTCACTCATCGCTTCCTCCAGTTCGCGCATAATGGCTACTGCGATATCATCTTTTCGTACAAACACATCATCCAATCGCAGCTTAGGCACTTCAGCACGAACAACATCAAAAACATAGGAAGTGATTTGCTGATAAGGATTCTCTAATTCATAAAAAGCTTCATAGATCTTATCCGGTAATACCCGGAATTGAACCGAGACTTTTAGTCCGACAAATACATCATCCTTTGTTTTGGTTTCCACATTAACATCCAATTGCTGAATCTTCAGGCTGATCCGACCGGCAATGGCATCAATGAAGGGAATTTTAAAGTGAAAGCCCGCCGTGCGAATGGTTTGAAATTTGCCCATCCGCTGCACAATTGCTGCAGTTGTTTGTTTGACGGTAAATATACTTACAACGGCGGTCAGGAATAAAAGAAAAAGCATTACGGCAGGAAGCGCAATCAGGTTTTCCATAAGTAAAAAATAATTTTATTTTGAAACGCTACGATTCAACCTCGTAGGATGGTTTTTTATAATTGAAGATAAACTACAAAATTAGCCTCGACTTCCCAAAGAATTTCCATGAAGGATCAAAAAAACTCGATTAGTATGACAAAGGCATAAAAAAAACCGAACCACAAAAATGCGGCTCGGTTCAAGAATCAGGTGATTTACTATCACAACTACAAATGTTTCTTTCTAAGGATTGATTTCTGCTGCACTAACACCCAGCTGACTTAACAAACGCAGGGAGTTTGCTTTAATGTTGGCACCCGGATTCAGCGAAAGCGATTTGCGAAGTGCCTGAATTGCTTTATCGTTTTGGCCATTATTGATATAACCTTCCCCCAGGCTATCCCACACATTGGGGTCTGTTGGATATTTAACAGTATTTGCTTCAAAGATCTTCACTGCTTCGGCGGTTTTTCCGGAAAGCATGAGCGCATATCCATAATTGTTCAGTTCCGCATTTGTACCTTTTGAAATGGCATCTGCTTCTACCTTATCCGCTTTTTTGGTTTCTCCCTGTTCGTTTAGAAGATCTCGTTTTGCCATCATATTAGTCATAGTCGGGCTCATGGAAATAGACTTGTCTGTCCAGGCCATTGCCTGATCTAATTTGTGGTTTCGTTTGGCATAATTAGCCAGGCCATGGTACTCTTTCCAGGTAACTGGCATCGAGCTCAGATCAGTCTGTAATACAGCCATTTGGCGATCAATAGCAGCATCTCCTTCCAATCCTTCCGAGAGGGCTGTCAGGCGTGCTTTGGTGATCATGTTTCCCGAATTAGGGTTCATGAAAACGGAACGCTGTGCCCAGCCCAGGCCTTCCTGCAGATTTACCTCGTTTTGGAGACAGTAATTCGCGGCCTCCTGAAAACCCTGCCAGGTCCAGCCTGCTTTGTTGCGCAAGTCTTCCCGAATAGAAGCCAATACGACTTCATGAACATCCACCTCGATGGTAAATGGAAATTTTTTGTGTTCCCATTCCAGGGCACAAACAGCCGAGTTGGCAGTAAACTTGCCAAAAGTGAAAATCAGATATTCCTGAAAAGCATCAGTAGCTTCTGATTTTACGGGTACACGCAGCGCGTCTTCCGACTCTTGATAACTATAACTTCCCCAGGAAGTATAATTCTTCGAGAAAATAATGATGGACTCTTTTTCGGATGGAATGATGTGAAGTCCATAGGTGCCGGCACTCAAATCTGCTCCGTTGATCCGTACATCAGTAGAAAAATGGATACTGGTATTTTCATTTGCTCCGGCTCTCCAGGGGGTACCGTAGGGAACCAGTTGCCCCCAAATTTCCCGGTTGTTTACAGCTGGCCGGTGGTAATCAATCCGGATATCAGTCAGGCCAATGGTCTGTTCGACACTGGCTTTCGGGCTGGCATTCGGACTTTGGATCAGCATCGTTTGGCCTTGAGTGATGGCTGCCACACCAAAAAAGGCAAGTAAGAATGGTAAAATTGATCTTTTCATAACATAGCTTTTTATTGTTTTCTAAATTTAACCCGACAGAGACAGCCATCCTAAATTTGAGGGATAGGAGGTTGGATATTAGATAGGGGTGGGAATTTTGGAGTCTTAATTTTGAATGAGAGTTCGCTACGCGAAGGTTTGAAACGTTTAACGCGTTTAAATCGTGAATTGCCTTGATTCGTCACAGACGAATTTATAGACTAAATTTCCGTCAGGAAATCAATAGACCCAAAAGGTCTGAAAGACCGCTTCGACCCAAGTCAAAGGCTTCGACCTTAATTTCGAATGAAATCTAAACTCAATGAAAAACTAACTCACTCACTGGATCACTGGACCACCGGACCACCCCCGATAGCTATCGGGGCACAGTATCACCCCCTAAAGCCGCTCCATCATATCCCGTTCAGTGAGGTATTCTTCAATTTCTCCGCGGAAGCTCCTGCCGGAGTGCAGTTCTGTCCCATTGCGCATTTGAAAGAGGTATCGGTTGTTGCCCAGGTACCGTACCTTATCCAGGTAGCGGCTATTGAGCAGCAGCGAGCGGTGAATGCGGAAAAAATCCCTGGATCTCAGGCCATCGAAGAAGCCTTGCATGGTTTGTCGAAGCAAAAATTTATCGGATTCCAAATGCAGGTGCAGGTAATTGCCGTCGGCTTCCACCCAATTAATATCATCGATGGGAACGTGCACGGTGCGCCCTCTTTTTTTGATTGTGAGGGTCTGTGGTCCGCTTTCATCCATCGTTTGGTGCTCGTGGATCAGGTGGATCATTTTCTCGTGGAGTAGCGCCTTTTCTTTAAGTCCGATCTGTTTCTTGGCATGCTCCAGTGCTTCTTCAAATCGTTTGTTGTCGAAAGGTTTTAGCAGGTAATCAACTGCATGTAAATGGAAGGCCTCCAGGGCGTAATTATCGTATGCCGTAACAAAAATGATAAAAGGCATCGGACCGGAATCGGCTGTACGGATAACATCCAGGCCATTTAGATCGGGCATCTGAATATCTAAAAAGACGAGATCAGGCTGATAGGAATTGATTTTTTTGACCGCTTCCCTGCCATTTTTACATTCGCCTACTAATTGGATGTACGAATACTTTTCCAGGAGGCTGATGATTCTTCTCCTGGCGAGTGGCTCATCATCCACCACAACTGTACGGATTTTTCGCATGGTTCAATCATTTAACCGAATCGTTACGATCTGGTAAGACCAGCAGAACTTTGAAACCGTTTCCCGGACTGGTTTCCAAATTCATTTCGTAACCATTTGGATACATTAATTCAAGTCGGTGTCGAACATTGCGCAGGCCAATTCCTTTATTCAGAATCTCTTCATGCGGCAACGGACTGCCTAGTCCGTCATCCTGCACTTCGATCCGAATAAAACCGGAAGGACCATGCGTGGCTTTGAGGCTGATTTTGCCTTCTTCAGCACTTTTGGAAAAACCATGTTTAATGGCATTTTCTACCAGTGGTTGAAGCAAGAGTGCCGGTACCAATGTATCCAACACAGCCTCGTCAAGTTCGTAATCAATGTGGAGCCGATCATTGAATCGGGTTTGTTCGATATCCAGATAGGTTTGAACAAATTCTACCTCTTCCCGCAGGGGAACCCAATGCTTTTGGTTTTTAGTCAGGGCCCTGCGAAGGAGTGTCCCCAGCTTATAGACCATGTTTTGGGCGTCATGGATGCTTATCTCCATTAAAGAAGAGATGGTATTCAATGTATTGAACAAAAAATGTGGTTGCATTTGCCGCTTCAGAGTCGTTAATCTGGCATTGTACAGTTGTGCCTCCGTACGAGCCAATTCAACCTGTTTATCCCTTAATTCACGGGCGTAGGCAAGTGCTGCAAAGAGGCTGTAAATGATCCAGAATTCGACTAATCTGCTAATAAGAGCAGAGGGAAAAGCACGTATAAAATAACTTAATAAATTTTCTTCAATCGGGATTTTCATGAGCATCATGAATGCAATCCAGATGAGCCAGGAGAAACTTTCGTGAAAGCCGGAAACCAAAATGGAGGCAAATCCGGCTTTGATCCGATTACCTGTATTGCCATTCCGCCCAAGCGGAAAAAGTCGGAAAATTAGAAAGACTAAGGGTACAAGAAATCCCCAAAGCGTATTGTTGATAAAATGGGGCAGAAAGTGTTTCTCCCAATCATACAGGTGGGTTTCTTCCCAAAAATAATAGGGGAGATAGGTTTTTGCACCGAGGATCAACCCGAGCCCCAATCCAATCAAAATGGCGTATATGTATTTTACTGGCATGACTTGCCGCTCCATAGGACAAAGAACGCTAAATGCGGTTAATTAAGATATCTTTCAGGTGATCAAAGGGCCATTCTGGGGTGAATATCAAGCAGGAATATCCATTCGATGACGGATATATAAAATCATGCCCGCCAGATCATTCGGGACGAATGGTTGATATGTTGCCTTTCGGCGAAACCAGGTTTCTTGGCGCTTTGCATAACGTCTGGAGTTTTGTTTGATCAGTGCAACAGCTTGCTCAAAATCGTGTTTCCCCTCCAGGAAATCAAATAGTTCCTGATAACCAACAGTCTGTAAAGCAGTACGTGATCTATGAGGCAGCAGCTCCCGGACCTCGTCCAATAAACCCTGCTCCAACATTTTATCAACCCGCTGATTGATCCGATTGTACAGGATTTCACGATCCAGCTCCAGCCGGAAATAAATAGGTGTAAAGCTGCGCTCAACAGCCTGATAGCCCGTGCGGAAGCAGGAGTAGGGCTTGCCGGATGCCCGGTAAACCGATAAAGCCCGCAGCAACCGCACCGGATTTTGACGATCTACTTCCATAAAATATTCCGGATCAATTTGTTGAAGTTCCTCTTGGAGCCAAGCCAAACCTTTATGTTCAAATTCCTGTTGAAGCTCCTGTTTAATTGCATCCGTAACATCCGGAAATTCATCCAGCCCTTCACATAGTGCCTGGATGTACAAGCCTGATCCACCCACCAAAACGAGCACCTCGTGCTCGACATACAAACGTTCCAGCAAAGGGAGTACCTCACGCACATATTCGCCCACACTATAATCCTCTAAAACAGACCGGGATTGAATCAGATGGTGTTTTACCACTGCCAATTCCTGCGCATCCGGCACTGCCGTGCCAATACTCATCTCGCGAAAAAGTTGCCGACTATCTGCTGAGATGATCTCTGTCTTAAAATGTCTGGCTAAATCAATGGCCACCGATGTTTTACCACTGGCTGTCGGTCCGCCGATCACAATCAAATATTTTTTCATGCTTCCGCGAAGATCGGGAAAACCGGGGATCATTTAATTCTTAGGTCTTAATTTTTAGGTTTTAAGTGGATTAAATGGGGTAGGGCTGCGCTCTGTTGAGGGTCTAAGGTCGAGGGTCTATGCCTTTGGCTCGGTCTAGCTCGCCTGTCGGCTTTGCGGTCTAAGGGCTTCGCCCGGTCTATGTGGGAGGGCTACGCTCTGTTGAGGGTCTAAGGTCGAGAGTCTATGCCTTTGGCTCGGTCTAGCTCGCCTGTCGGCTTTGCGGTCTAAGGGCTTCGCCCGGTCTATGTGGGAGGGCTGCGCCCTGTTGAGGGTCTAAGGTCGAGGGTCTATAAGTTCGTCTGTGACGAATCACCGGCATTCACGATTTAAACGTTTTAAACGCTTCAAACGCGTTAAACCTTCGCGGAGCGAACACATCACAGCGAACATATTCCAAACAATCTTTAAATTTGGCCCTTTAGAAACCCGAATATGCTCTATTTTCTGACTCGGTTCCCGGCGAAGATTTTGTTGGGGACTTATTTTCGAAACATCCACCTCAACCTGCCTTATCAGCTTCCGAAAGATCAGGCGATAATTTTTGCTGCCAACCATCCTACCGGATTTCTGGAGCCCTGTATCATGGCCTGCTGGTTGGATCAACCGCTGTATTTTGTAGTTCGGGGCAATCTTTTTTCTAAAAAGCTGGTAGCATTCTTTTTAGAAACGTATCACATGATTCCATTTTTCCGGATGAAGGATGGAGGCTACACCAAAATTCGCAATAACTTCAAATCTTTTGACCGGGCCCACCATATACTGGCGAGCAAGAAACCGGTTATGATTCTGGCAGAAGGATTAACCATACATGAAAAACGCTTGCGTCCGCTTATGAAAGGGACAGCGCGTATGGCATTAGGCGCAATGGACGATACGGATCTGACAGAGGTCGTGATCATACCAGTAGGCATAAATTTTACGGATTCAAATCAGGTTCGCACAGAAGCTATGATCAGCTTTGGAACCCCCATTTACGCCAGTCATTTTCAGGGAGCTTATGCCGAGAATGCCAATAAAGGGATACTGGAGTTAACACGCGAAGTACGAAGAAGGCTGGAGCCCGAAGTGTTGATCATACAAAACCCGGAACGCGACCAGCTCGCCGAGTTTTTCTTTGAGTTGTACCGAAATGACCATCTGCTTGCCTCCTGGCCGGTAACGACCCGGGATGATCACCGGTTGCGGAGACATCAACAGATTGCCAATTGGATCAATAATTTGTCGGATACTGATTTAGCAGAATTAGAAACAGAAGTTCAGCAATACCAAAAAGCTCTAAAGGAGCAGCATGTTAATGACCTCGGACTGGCGACCTTTGGCCAATCCACACCGGCGACCGGGTTGTTATTAGCCCTGATGGTCTTACCGGCCCTGCTGGGCTGGTTGCTCCATTGGCCCTTATTAGCGTTTGCCCGGTATATGGTAAAATACCAGGTAAAGAGTCTCGAATTTAAAGGCTCTATCTTTTATGTGATTATTTTGGGTGGCTATCTGGTTTTTATGCCAATTCTTTTGATAATTGCGGCTTTGAAGGGCTACTGGTACCTGCCACTGTTTATACCCATATTGGGATATTTTTGTGTAAATTTCCGGGATAAATTAAAACGGTGGCAATCAGGTTGGCGGCTTAGATCGATGCCGGAAAAGGTGCGTAGCAAACTTTTGGCATGGAGATTGGAACTGGTCCATAAATTGCCCTAGCATATTGTAACAAAAATTCTATGCTTTACTATTGGCTGAAGCGACCGATCCGAGTAGCATTCAAGGTTTTTTTTCGGAAAGTATTCATCGTTAATGAGGAATTACTCCCAAAGGGAAAGCCAATAATTTTTGCTTCTAATCATCCAACTGCCTTCCTCGATCCCATCCTTCCGGCATCTTATTTAAAACGACCGCTATATTTTGCGCTACGTGGAGATACGTTTACCTCAAAAATGAGTAAGTTTTTCCTGGCTCAGGTACACTGCCTGCCATTCTTCCGGTTTGGAGATGGCTTTCAGTCGCTTAGACAGAATGCGGCTACTTTTAAACAAATTTACAGCCTGCTGGCCAGCGGGGATTATGATTTTCTAATCATGGCAGAAGGGGCACATTCACATCGAAAAAAATTGCAGCCCATCCAGAAAGGAACCGCTAATATTGCTTTTGGCGCCTGGAAAAAACACCAATTAGATGACCTTGTAATTGTTCCAACAGGTTGTAATTATACAGACTCCCACCAATTTCGATCCTGGGTAACGATGAAATTTGGAGAGCCGATTCTGCTTAAGGATTATCTGGATGTTTATCAGGAGGATGAACGGAAAGGGGTGGAAGAACTGACAGAGGAAATCCAGCTCCGCCTCCGGAAAATTGTGGTCCATATCGAACATGATGCAGATGATGTTCAGGTAAATCAGCTGTTGGATATAGACCGAAATAACAGACGTATTCCGGTGTTCCCTATTCGAAGTGGCGATTCGAGTATGCTGAAAAGAGAAATACGGATTGCCAATGTGGTTAATACCATGGAGCAGGAAGATAAGGTAGAGCTGTTTGAATTATTAGATTCATACCAGAATGACATTCGTGAAAATGGATTATCAGATCTGGGGTTGGCACAGCCAAACAGATATAATCTCTTTAACTCAGTGCTCCTCCTTTTGGGTTTTATTCCTTTTTTGATTGGGTTTTCCTTAAACTGGCCACCTTTCCGAATTTGCTACGCCATCGTAGATCGGATGGCTAAAAAAATAGAATTTCACGCTTCACTTCGATTTACTTTTGGCATGTTTATGGTTCCCATTTGGTGGCTGATCCTATTCGGCATTGCCTTAATTGCCGGGGCAGGGTGGTGGTCCTTTTTTGTGCTGCTATTACCGTTTCTGGGTTATTTTGCACTGACTTACAAGGAGCTATTTGAAAAGTGGAATGCCGCCCGAAAAGTACGTTTCAACAAAAAGGAACTTACTCGTAAGCTCACCCTAAGAAGAGAAGATCTGCTCGGCAGAGTAGATGATTGATTTTTTGATTACCAAAATAGTTATAAATTACAATCAAATAGTTGTAATAATCGGTAACTGTTCCTATATTGGAGAAACACATTTGTCATGAATCCAGAAGTGCTGTATCTCCTGTATTTAGGCGCCGGATTACTCACCGGAGCACTACTTGGTTGGCTTTTTGCCCGGTCTCGTTCTACAAACATGACACCCGAATCGATTGAAAAGTCTTATGTGCCTAAACAATCCTATCATACACTGGAAGCACAGTTAGATGGATTTCGGGAAGACCTCCGGGAAAAGGATCAGGAGCTCTTGCAACGGGAGAAAGAACTGGCAGAAAATCGCACCGCACTTAAATACCTGCAGGAAAAACTGGACCATCAGCTGGAAGAAATGGCCAAATGGCAAAAGCAATCCACCGAGTCTTTTGAAAACCTGGCCAACCGTATTTTTACAGAAAAATCAGATCGATTCCGGCATCAAAGCCAGTCTCAACTGGAGGAAATGTTAAAACCTCTAAAAGAGCGTATTAAAGACTTTGAATCTGATATCGACAAAAAATTTGTTGAAGACCACAAGCAACAACTTTCCCTTAAAATAGCCATTGATCAGCTACGCGAGTTAAATGGTCGCCTAAGTGAGGATGCCAACAGATTAGCGACAGCCTTAAAGGGCGATAGCAAAATCCAGGGCGATTGGGGAGAATATCAACTGGAACTCCTGCTAAAAAAGTCGGGCTTGTTTAAGGATATTCACTACCGGGTGCAACCAAGTTTTAAAGATGAAAACGGACAGGATAAACGCCCTGATTTCATCGTCAACCTACCGGAAGGCAAACACTTGATACTGGATAGCAAGGTATCGCTTACCGCTTTCGAACGCTATTTTAATGAAGAAGAACCCCTCCTGAAAGCCAAACACCTGAAAGGACATATAGATAGCGTCCGGCAGCATATTAAAGGCTTGAGCGATAAGAATTATCAACAGCTCTACCAGATCAATTCTCCGGATTACCTCCTGCTCTTCATTCCGCTGGAATCTGCTTTTACCCTGGCTTTACACGAGGATAATAAGTTGTTTTTGGATGCCCTGGAACGCAACATCGTGTTGGTCAGCACCTCAACCTTATTGGCCACCATGCGCACGGTCTCCTATATCTGGCGCCAAGAAAAACAAAAACGCTCTGTGCTGGAAATTGCCCGCCAAAGCGGCTTGCTATATGATCGTTTTGTCACTTTCGTCGATGACCTGAAGTTGGTAGGAAGCAGACTTGATCAGGCGCACATTGCATACGAGGGCGCAATGCACAAACTAACTGCCGGAAAACGATTTGGAGATACACTTGTGGGCCGCGCCCAAAAAATTGTCGAGCTGGGAGCCAAAGCGTCCAAACACCTGCCCAAAGACCTCATTGAAGATGCCCTGGAGTTGGGGGAGGAAGAGTGAAGTAATTTTTAAGTTTTAATTTTTAGTTTTTAATGAGGCCACACGCTTTAACTCCCCACCTTCAAAATCATAGTCTCATACCCATCTATTTGCAATTCATTCATTTGCAATAACTTATCTACTTTTAACTTTAATGTCGCATGAGTCATTAACTCCATGACTTTATATTTCCCCTTTGTCAATGGAGTACGAGAAAGATCTAAGTTGAGTGTTGAAATGGGGGCTGCTCCTATATTGACCAAAACGATTATTTGTTCTCCTTCAAACTCCCGGTAGAAAGCGACCACCGTCTCCTGGTTTGTAGGTATTGTCTGAAAAGTACCTAAGCGGAGTACCGCCTCATGGTTTCGGATTCGAATCAGGCGTTTGTAATGTGTCAATAGGGAATTGGGATCCAGCTCCTCCTGGGATACATTGATTTCCTGATAATTCGGATTGATAGCTATCCAGGGAGTACCGGAAGTAAAGCCGGCCTGCGGACGATCAGTCCATTGCATCGGCGTGCGAATAAATTGATCCGGTTTTTTGCCCTGCTGGCCAATCTCTTCTCCATAGTACAAATAAGGAATCCCCGGTGCGGTTAAATAAATCGAGGCGCCGACCTTGGCTTTATTAAAATCGTAGTCCAGGGCATCTATGATTCTGGTTTGATCGTGATTGGTCAAAAAAGTGCCAAACTGTAAATGAGGATATACGTTATACGCCTTTTGTAATTGACGGCTGATGGGTTGGGCATCTCCGGATTTCAAACCCCGGTTGAGGGCAAAACTCAGGTCAAATTCAAAGCAGTAATCCAAACCTGCATCTTCTACATAATTGAGGATCATGTCGGTACTGGTCCAGGCTTCTCCAACTGCAAAGGCATTCGGGTTTACACTTTTATAATGCGCCCGAAAATCTTTTAATAATTGGAAGGTTGCTTCTGAGTTTTCCAGCTTTCCGTCTTCCTCCTCTAAATATTTTACTGCGTCCAATCGAAAGCCATCAACACCGATATTTTGCAGCCAAAAAGTGGAAATGTCAAACATAGCCAGTTTTACAGCCGGCTCCTGATAGTTTAAGTCTGGCATACCTGACGAAAAGATTCCATAATATGATTCCTCATCATTATAGACATGCATACTGTACCCATCCGCCGGACCGCCATTCGGATCGTCCCAGATGTACCAGTTTCTTTTATCAGAATCCGGGCCTTTGGCGGATTCCAGAAACCAGGGATGTTTGCTGGAAGAATGGTTCATTACATAATCGATGATAACTTTAATACCGCGCGCGTGCGCCGCTTCCAGAAAGCGCTGGAAATCTTCCCTGGTACCAAAATCTGGATTGATGTCCTTGTAGTCAGACACATCATATCCATGGTAGGTAGGGGAGGGATTGATCGGCATTAGCCAGATTCCGGTAATTCCGAGATCATCAGTCGTTTCCGGGTTGCCATCGTTGAGATAGTCAAGTTTTTCGGTAAGGCCGTTAAAATCGCCTATGCCGTCGCCGTCGCTGTCGTAAAAACTGCGTACAAAAATTTCATAAAACACTGTTTCGTTCCACCAGTCAGTAGCACCCACTTCTCGGGGAGAAACAACAATATAATCTGACAGGTCCAGGGTGTCTGCTCCGTATTCGTTTGAGGCAATCAGGCGCACATTGTATGCACCGGGAAGCTCGTATCTAACCAATGGGACTGCCTCCACAGATTCATTGGGAAAACCTCCCTCAAAGTACCACTGATAACTTTTTACTTCGCCCAAACTACGCGCCCAGAAACTGATAAGTGCGCCAGAATTTACCGATTTGCCATTTGTTTCTATCCGAACTCTGGGAGGATGTGCAGCGTCTGTTGCATCAACCTTACCATTTCCGGAGCCCAGAATTTGGAAGTTGTAGAGCCCTGTTTTTGTATTTATACTGATATCGTATTCCCCTTCAAAAACGGGAATATTATTGCCATCCTGATTTCCTTTACCCGTCGGGAAATCGACTCCGCCCCAGTTTATCGACCAGTTTCTATTGGCTCGAAATTTGACTTCTCCTTCGTCAAGATGAAGCGTGATTTTCCAGATATCCGGATTGTCTTCTGCCTGAATCAGTGCCACTTCTTCATCCCAACTACCTGTGGCAGCCGGGCCAACCAACCCGACCTGCGTGATTTGTGCCCGGGATGAAATGGAGCAAAAACAGAGAATTACGAATAGTAAATAGCGCATGATTAATAAAATTTGCCGGAATTGGATTTGATTTAAGAAAGGTAGGATTTTTCCGGGATTAAATTTTTAAGGGCTTTCGCCGAAAGGCAATAACATGAGTCAGGGACTGGAGGAAAAGTGTCGCTCCTACGGAGCTTTAGAAAGGCTCAATTTGAAATGCTACAAAGAGATTGCTCCGCTGGAGCAAAAAGTTGATCCTTAACTCTGGTGTTCTGCGTTTAGAATATTATAACCAAGGTAAATGCAAATAAAAATTTCCGACCAAATCTGTGATTTAAAACACAAACCTCATCTCCGTAGGAGATAAATCTTTGTAGACAATAATCAAAACCAAAATCCAAACCCCGTCAGGGCGACACCTGGAATTATAGGATGCCCATGGCTATCTCCCAAAACGAAACATCCCGAATTTCAGATCGCTCTAAAATTCGGGATGACTCATGTTTATCTAAATATAATTTTATGAACTTATTCCTTTACAACCCGGAAAACAGCAACCGCGTCTTTTCCATTTTGAACCCGGATCATATACATCCCCGGTGCTAAATGGCTAAGGTCTGTTTCAAACTGTCCGATTGCACCGTCAACCTGACTGGCGTGTAGCATTTTCCCGTCAATGGCATAAAGGTTAACAACAACATTTGTGCCCGGATCCGATTCCCATCGGACAAATACTGTTCCGCTGGTTGGATTTGGATAGAGCATAAAAGCGCCATTGTTGACAGCAGATTCCGTTCGCCAGTTTATGGCTTCCGGTTCTTCGCTATTGTGATTTGCGCCACAGTAATCCGGATCATTGGATACAGCGATCTGAACACTTTCTGTTGTCGTACAAGCATCGGTCACTACCGTTAAAGTAACGGTTGGGTATGCTGCCTGAGCCCAGGTCACATCCACTTCCTGTGTGTTGGCAGTAGCTGGGTTTGCAGTTCCGCCAAATTGCCAGGAGTAGGTAGCACCGGCAATCGGCGTAGCGCCAAAGGTTACGGCAACTCCCACGCAAATATTTTCCGTTGGCAGTATGATTTCCGGATTAATACCAGCCTCTACTGTAATGGTTACATAATCGCCCTCAAGCCAGGTGTCACAACCTATGGCACGCACACAGCGCACAAAATAAGTGGTGAGGTACAATACACCCGGGTCATAACTTAGTGTATTGGAGTTTGGAATCGACATCCAACTGCCGTTGCCGCTTCCGCCACCGACAAAAGAATACATCCAGACATATTCCACCGGACTGGCACCTGTAGCCGGACTAACAGATTGAATTGGAGCTGCATCATTTCCTGGTCCGCAGAGAACCTGATCACAGCAAATCTCTCCGGGATTTGTCACATTGATACAGTCATCATATAAACCGGCATCGACTGTAAGCACACAATCACCCTCTTCGAGTGCAATAACATAACTCAGGTTGTTGGCATCAAAGTCACTGTCTGAGTAATCATTCGAGCAGGCATCAAGCGGAGATAACAAATATCCTGTTGGTACCACAATGCTAACCTGATAATCTCCGGGAGGAAGTCCGTTAAAACTATACGTCCCATCGAATGCGGTAGTAGTTGTATCTGCATATGGATTTCCCCAGATATCGATGCCGGAAAGGCTAAGTTCGACGCCCGAAATTCCAAATTCGCCGCCATCCTCGCATCCGTCCCGACTGATGTCGTTCCAGACCTCTCCGCCGATACAGCCTCCCAGGAATAAAACAGCTGTATCCGTTGCAACACAGCCATTGGCATCGGTTACGATAACGATGTATTGGCCGGAACCCAGCGAATCAATAATGTTTGTCGGTTCTCCGTTATTCCATAAAATATTGAATGGTCCCGTACCTCCACTAATGTTGACCTGTAGCGCACCACTGGTTGGATTGGCTTCGGTAGGAGTCTGTAAAATAGAAATGCTTACTTCCTGAACCAGGGCGCCGGTTATTTCTACAGAGTTAATAACGGAACAACCGTTTTCGTCTGTGGCAGTGACCGAATAGGTACCGGCTTCCAACCCGGAAATTTCCGGACCACTGGCCATGTTGTTCCATTCATATTCATAGGTGCCTGTTCCACCGGATGCCTGTGCGATGGCTGAACCAAGTTCATCACAAGTGATATCGGTACCAATCAAAGTAAGTTCGACAGGAGTTGGTTGTTGTACCAATACCGTATCAAAAGCTGTACAGGCATTACCATCGGTTACGGTTACGGCATAAAAGCCTGCAGCTAATCCGGTAATATCCGGACCTACCGTTCCATCTCCCCAAACATATTCAAAATCTCCGCTGCCACCGGATGCAGATGCACTTACCATGCCGTCCATTCCCTCAAAACAAGCGAGATTTGTCACCATGAAATCGATCAGGATTTCAGGATTCACTTCAAGTGTAATGGTATGTGTAGAATCACAGCCATTAGCTGCGGTAAAGGTCATTTCATATACACCGGCCGTATTGGTTGGTGTTCCGAATATATCCACACTTTCATCAAAGCAAATGAAGAGATCTTCCTCAGTAAAGAAGTTATCCAGAATTCCTACATGGATGGTATGGGTGGAGTCGCAGCCGTTTTCAGCCGTAAAGGTTTGCGCATAATCTCCGGCCTCGGAGACTTCTTCATCAAATACCTGGATACTTTGCCCGTCGCAGATATCAATGGATTCTTCCGTAGCGAAATTATCCAGGACAGCCAATGTTATGGTATGAGTGGAATCGCAGCCATTTTGGGCGGAAAAAGTCTCTGAATAGATTCCTGCTTCTGAAACCTCTTCTCCAAAAATGTCAATGCTTTGTCCCTGGCAAATATCAATAGATTCCTCCGTCATAAACCCGGGAATCAGGTTAATGCTAATCGTATCGATACTGATACATCCGTCTGCTGTTGTGGCGGTCAGGATATAGCTAATATCTTCCTCTGGTGTACTTGTGGCGTCCGGACAAGTCGGGCAATCAAGATAGTCTGCCGGTATCCACTCGTATGTCTCAAAACCACTGACATCAAAGCTATAGCTACCACCCTCACAGAGCATGAGGTCTGGCCCCAGGTCGAGCATTCCGGCAGAGTCCACCTGGATGCTGATGGTATCAAATTGAACGAATCCACAAAGATCAGTCGCTTCTACCCAGTAGTTGCCGGGTAACCAGGCTGTCAGGGTTTGCATATTGCTGCCATCATTCCAATGGTAGCTTACAAAATCGGGGCCGGCGTCTAATTCAACGACCCCAAATTCACAGACAAAGATATCTGGCCCTAAATCCAGGTCGGGCATATTATAATCTACCGAAAAGGATCCAATATTATTTGTGTAATCGCACTCGTTTTCAGGTGCATCAAAAGCACTTAGGTCGAATGGAGTAGGGGTCGTGCCATCATCATTTACCACCACATAATAGGTCGTATTGGGATCAGCAGCAATAACAAAGGAGAAGGTTTTACATTCATTATGTCCAATGCCTTCCGGCGAAAATTCGGTCAGGACCACAGAAACGGGGCCACTGGTTGGATCACCGGAATAGATGGTGACAGGCGTTCCGGCTGGCAATTCAAAATTACCATCATTGCATATCTCGAGATCCAGTGCGAGTCCCTCCAAATCACAAACGGCGTTGGAGTTAACCAATAATGCTTCGGGCACCAAATCACAGGTGTCAACACACGGATTGAAGCAGGACACGGTAGATTGAACAGAGGTTTCTCCCATAATGGCTACATCCAGGAAGAAGCCCCAGGTGACACCCAGGTCTGTCAATGGGTGAGTGCCTTCATATGGTGTAGGCCAGTTTGCTTCGGTGATTACCAGGTCGGAGAAGAGGTTGCAACTATCCTGTGCATTCGTGGTGCCATCGGCATTCAAATTCACCAGGTAGATGTCATCGCTCAAGCCGCTACCCAGGCTGTTGGTGGAACCGGTAAAATAAATTTGCCCGGATTCCCAGACCATATCCCAGGCAACTTCATCACCCGTCGTATCGCCGTAAGTTTTTGCCCATAGAATATTTCCCTGTTTATCTGTTTTGATCACAAAAGCATCCAGACTGCCAATGGTATGAAAACCGAGGAGGATATAACCATCGGGCAGATTTAAAATCCGGGCGGCCTGTTCTTCGGTTGAACCCGGGAGCTCAAATTTGCGCGACCAGATCAGATTACCCGAAAGGTCTGTTTTGTACAGGAACAAGACATTATCTATCGTACTGGATCCGGCATCATCTCCATGTCCAAAAATGACAAGCCCATTATCCTCGATTAAATCCATGGAATAAAGTCTGGCGTTGTCAGCGCTACTTACCGGTTCCAAATACAGCTTCGACCAGATTTGGTTGCCATTGAGATCAAATTTAGTGATCCCTGGTCGGATACGATTGGTGCCGCTGTTATCAAAATTATAGCCTCCTGTAGCATAGATATTACTGTTATGCACAATCATTCGCCGGAAGGTTTCACAATCTCCAAGAGAATAGTTGTGCTGCCAGACATTCGATCCGGTATTTCGGTTTAATTCTACAATCACTCCATCGCAGCCGGTTGCACTTGAGCCCAATTGGTCGATCTTGCCGGCAACGATATAGTTGCCTCCGGGCGATTTTTCCTGGATGGAATAGTACTGCTCTTGCGCCGGGTCAAACAAATCGAGTTCGTTGATCCAGAGCATGGTATTGGTGACCATGTTGTATTTAAATGCCAGACATTCTACATTATCAAAGGGTTCGTCTTTTGTTTGTCCGACTCCGATCACATTGTTGTCGCTGTCAAAACTGATATCCCAAATAAAATCTGCTGCATCAAAGGTCGCATCGAAGGAGCGGGTCCAGATGATGTCGCCTATCTGATCAACCCAGGTAATCATGGCGCTGTCGGCTTTTCCGCCACCAAGGAGGAAACCACCACCCAGGGCCGGAGGCACCACCGCAATGGCGTGGCTAACTTCATCGTCTGCCTCGGTGCCGTATGATTTGAGGAAGGTGGTGTCACATTCTATTACAGATTCGCAGAAACAACCGGCCTGATCTTCGTAGGGCAGGGTTGAGGATTCCGGATTGACAGTTGTTGAGGTAAGAACCTGTGCGTTCGGATATTTTGTGAGTGAAAAGACATTATTGGCCGGATTGTTGACATTAGTCATATTGATCTTCAAGTCTTCTACCAAAATACAATTGTCGATCAGACTTCCATCGCTGTCGGCCTTGATCAGCAAAATATCCCGGGTGTTGGCTGCATCCGAAGAATAGCCTGTAAAATAGAGGTACCCACCGATACTGATTAATTGAGATTGACTGGTAAAACGAATGCCATCATCGCCGGCATTCCCATAACTTTTTGCCCAAAGCGGATTTCCATCCTTATCGGTTTTTACTACAAACAACTGTCCGGGAATAGCCCGTTCCAATCCCAGAATAATATAACCATCAGAAACACTGATGACTTCTTCTGCCCATTCATTTGAGAAGGCTCCAATTTCATATTTTCTAGTCCAGATGATATTCCCGTTCAAGTCGTTTTTCTGCAGGAAGAAATTAGTAATAGTGGCACTTGGACCATCATCATCTCCGCTGGCAATAGTGATTAATTCGTTATTATCAACCAGAATATCTCTTCCGTAAAGTCGGGCAGAAGCTCCGACAGTAGAGATATGGGAAAGTCTTGTCCAAATCTCATTTCCGCTCAGGTCAAATTTTGTTATGCTGTGTCTCATATTGGTGGTACCTGCGCCATTGGTGTATCTCCCGGAGGAATACAGGAAATTTTGATGCAAGATGGTCGCGCTCAGCGTTTCGGAAGAACCGATATTATAATTGCTGGCAAGGTTGCCTGTGTCTAAACCGGTATTTCTACTGATCTCCCGTAAAATACCATCCTCAAAAGCACCTGGAGGCGGACTTTCTCGCCTGTCCATGGACAGGATATAGTCACTACCGGCTGCGGGTTCAATCAGGTTGAAACAGCGGGATTCTGCACTATAGGTGTGCGACCAGATAACATTGTTTGCAATTGGGTCGTATTTGAATACAAAGGGTTGAAGGTTGCCACTACTATTTTCCCCATAACCGCAGCCTACAACATTGCCATCCGAGTCGACGATCAATTCACTTAAAACATCGTTATAAATGGAAAATTGGAAGCTCCGCTGCCAGATAGGTTCTCCGTCAATATTGATTTTGGCGATCAGTGTTTTGGATCCTTCCCGGGCACCTAGGTAGAGGTTTCCATCACCGGAAGGTATAATTAGAATGCCTTCTTCATCAACGCCTACTTCACCAAATGTGCGCACAAAAGGCGCTTCCTCACAATCGCTAATACTTCCCTGGGTCACAAAAACCGGCAGGCAAAATTCAGCCTCACACAAGGTATTATCGGCAATGAGGCAAACCTCATAAATACCCTGAAAATCAAAGCTGTATTGCAGGTTGGCTGTTGTAGCAACCGGAGCCCCGTTTACAGTCCAGGTATATCCACTTGCATTGCTGCTGGAGTTGGTATAGTTGACCAATTCACCCGGATTAGGATAATACACATCCGTAGTGAATTCGGGCTGTACCGGACAGGTAACCGTAATGAACTGGCAACTTTCATCCGTACAATTCGGATCGGCATTGCCTACATTCAAACAGACTTCAAAGGTGCCGACCGTATTAAAGGTATAACTCGCATCCTGGGTGTTTGCGAAAGATATGCCATCAACTTCCCAACCATAGGCCGAAGCATTAGCGGAGGTATTGTCAAAATTTACGGTACCTCCCACATCCAGAGTCGTTACACTGGAATTAAAGGAAGACGCTATGGCAGATAAACATGGATCCTGGCATCCCGGAGATCCCAGCAGGCTAAAGCGTACATTTTCGATATGCCAATGCATGCGGTCGGCCTGACCCTGGGTGAATACAGACCAACAGTTGAAATCGCCATAATCCATATAGTCTTCGAAGAGGTCGTCCTGATCACTGGGGAATCCACTGTTTGAATCTGTGTTACAGCTATTGGCAGATCCATTACAAGGCACAGGTGCCGTACTTTGATCTGGCGGAGTATCACAAACGCGGTCGCCGTCATTGAGGCAATCATTGTTGACACAGGCTCCCTGAAAAGTATGATATAAGCCCAGATAATGCCCCATTTCATGGATTTGCACTCCGGAGGATCCCTGACTACTTCCAAAAAATTCGGCTTCCATCATGATTCCGTCTTCCGGCATGCCATGGGAGGCTGGGAAGTAGGCATAACCGGCTACACCGCAGCCATAACCGCTGCTACAAATCTCCCGGACCAGCCAGATATTTATATATTCCAGCGGATTCCAACGGCTTAGGTCTTTAACAGTGATATCATCGGTTTCGAGCACCATGTCTGTGAGGACAGATTCTACCCGGTTGATACCGGTAGTGGCATTGCCATCAGGGTCGCGTTGGGCAAGACAAAATTGTACCTTGGTATCCACGCCGGTACTTGGATTGTAATAACCTACGTTGGCGTAGGCATCGTTGAGGTCCTGAATACCTTGCAGGACCTGAGCATCCGGAATGTTTTCGGCTCCGTTATCATGGATAATATGTACAACTACCGGTAAAACGTAATCCGGGTCAAATACAAGAGGACCATGGCCGGATGTTTCATTTTGTTGAAAATGGGCATAAATCCCTTTTTCGATTTGTTTGTGGATTTGTTGCCAGTTGGCATTTTGTGTTGCCTGTTGCAGCACAGGTTGCTGTGCGCAGAATCCAATATCTATAATAGCTTGTGGGGCGGGCGCTGATTGGGAGAATAGGGATGAAGCCCAAAAGAGTAGGATAAAGAGTAAAGGTGTTTGCTTCATTTTCATAGGATTATTTTTTCATTAGAGGCCAAAAAACAAGAAAACGTGGCATCAAATGCAAAATAAGAGTTTGAAATCAAATGAGAAATGAGAAAACTCTTATTGTCAGGATTCTTATATTATTTCCATTCGGGCCGCACAAAATGGACTTCTGCAATCTTATCTCCTGCCACCTTGTAAATGGCGATGGATTCAAAGGCATTCTCCTTGCCATCAATGGTATATTCGATCCGCTCGTGGTCTATCACTGTATTTCCAGTTGCGATTCGATTTATGATCTGACAATGCATTGATTCAGTCATGCCAAACCAGCCTTCATATACTTCGTACATTTTTTGGGTGCCCTGGTAACCAAATTCATGTAAACTATTATAGACTTTAACGGTATCGGAAAAAAAAGTCAAAAAGGACTCTAAATCGCGTTTGTTATAAGCCACAAGTTGCTGATCCGCCAGTTTTTCGGCTAAACTGGGTTCAGGTGCTTTTGCCGGTGTTTCTTTTGCACTATCTGATTGGCAAGCCGTGAAAAAAAGCGCTAAGAAAAGCAGGAGGTGGATTAGTCTGGGCATAGAGGGGAGATAGTTTGAGTTTGTCCCGATAACTATCGGGGGAGTTTGAGTTTGAGTTTGCCCCGATAAGGTATCGGGAGTGATCCTGTGAGTTAGTTTTTTAGTGGGTTAGTTAGAGAGTGATCCAATTGAAAATTAAAAATTAAGACTTAAGAATTCGAAAGTGGGTTAGTTTTTCTGTGGTTCTGTGGTTCTGTAATTTATTCAAAATTCAAAATTCAAAATTCAGCATTAAAGTATCGCTCCAATAGCATAATGCATAACATCAAATCGAAAGCCTTCCTTTTCTTTTATTAATGTTTCAAACTCGGAAATCAGCATTTCCTTTAATTCTGATCGGTTAAGAAAATGACTTTTAGGAAGATTCAATTGTCCGTTTAACGGATCAAACTGCTCAAGCATCTGGATGATATGATGCTGCTGGATTTCCCGGGCAGTTTGATAGAGGTAGTCGGGATCCAATTCTCGGGAAAGAAGTTCGGATTCAGCTATTTGAAGGGCTTGCTTAGTGTATCCGTCCGGCGTTTCCAGAATTTCAATCAAACTTCGGTTATCCTTGCGGGAATAGCGTTTTTTTAAATCCATACTTATAAGCTAATTACAAATATAAAAAAAGCCAGCGCTTTCTTCGATAAGAAAGCGTTGGCTTTGAGAATAGTCCCTGTTGGAAATATCCTGAATTTACTGTTTTATTACTTTTATCATTTGGCGCTGACGGTCATCCAGTATTTCAAGGAAATAGATACCTGGAGCCAGGTCACTAAGGTATAATCTGATGCTGGGGTAAGTAGCTTGTCTTTCTACATGCACCTTCCCGGCTGTATCAAATAAGCGGAGATGGACGATCCCGGATATGGTTGTCGGGTTTGCCTCTAATTGAAGTTCATTACTCACCGGATTTGGATAAACCCTCCAATTTGAAGCGGATTCGATAAAGTTAACCCCTGTTGAAACTGGAGATTCACATGGGATTGGATTTGATAATTCCTTGACAAAGAAAGCGGTGAGTCTGTCAATTATCTGCTTCTCAGGTAGTCCGTCATGGCCGGCATTTGGATATATGAAAATTTCTGCCTCATTGTCTTTAGCCACTAATTTGTTGTACAATAATTGGGATTGTGCAGCTGGGACGGTGCAATCCAATTTACCATGATGAATTGAAAAGGGTGGCTCATTCGTGCTTAGATAGCTAACGGGGCTGGCATCTTCGGCAATATCTTCACAGATGCTGATTTGGCAACCGAGCAAATGTGTGACAGCAGATCCCTCCCTGTCTTGTTTACTTTCCGGCGGACAAAAATTGGGAAAGGAGCTGTCTAATGTCAGAAAATCGGCCAAGCCACTGATACTCGCTACAGCCTGCACGTGTGAACTGTGATTGGCATAGCCCTGGTTGGCACCTTCCAAAAAGGGATCATCCTGAGAAAGGCCAACCAATGTAGCTAATTGTGCGCCGGCGGATGAACCTAATAAGCCAATTCGACAAGTATCAATAGAATATAGGTCAGCATTTTCCCGGAGATACCGAATGGCCGTTTTACAATCGTGAATCTGAGCTGGAAAAGTAGATTGTTTAGAGAGGCGGTAGTTAATATCGACTAAAACGAATCCATATTCGGTTACTAAATCCGATAAATATCGAGGGGCACCACCTTTTTCACCAGCGGCCCAACTGCCACCATGAATATAAATAACTGCCGGACGGGGATCATTAATATTTGCCGGAAGGTAAATGTCCAGGAATTGGGAGGTATCACCCTGTCCGACATAATCTACATCCTGAAAGGTTGGAGTGGATAACTGGGCGTGCAGGCTCGAAATGCCGAAGAGCATTATCGACAACGCCAATAAATTTTTCATAATAGCTGGTAGTTTATTGTTTGGTACAAACCGGATCTATTTACCATAGCCGATAGGGATCCCGCAAAAGATACCGGATCAGTTATAAATTTGTGTTGGTTGCAGCTGGAACTGCTATGTTTTCAGGGGTGGGGCAAAATAAAACAACTAGCCTGAAGCGCTTCCGGCTAGTTGTTTTATAAGGTTCTTGGGTAGAACAGGCTCAATGTTTGATTTGTTTACCTGGTCAGAATGATTTTTTGACAGCTTGGTATTTTGTCATGTATTAGCCAAATGAAGTATTCGCCGGAAGGCAACTCAGGAGCAGGAATCCACTCATATTGTGTTAAGCCGGATACATTTATCTCGGGCTGGATAACATGAATCAATTGACCATTTAGGGCACTCACATAAAGTTGAATTTGGCTTTTTTGCTTCAAATTAACTTCGATCTGAAATGTACCTGCACTTAAGGTGGGACTAACCTTAAACCCAGTTTCCTGCTTCGTTTCCATTACAGCTGAGGAAATTGCTACTTCTCGAATTTTAACACTATTTGGGTCTGTTAAAGCATTTCCGGAAGTGAAAATCCCAATGTGATTCCCATCTGAATCAAATTCATGAACCGCATCTTGTCCCCAGTCACCGATCAACATATGTCCGTCCGGGGTGAAGGCAATACCTTCCGGATTTGTCATTCCGGTCAGAAAGACCCCCTGATAAATCCCTTGTGAATTATAACGTAAAACTTTTCCAACGGTCCAGTCTTCGACCAGCATATCTCCAGCGCTGTCCACCCAGATTCCGGTTGGGCCTTGTAGATAGGTTGAATTGATAAATGTGCCCAGGGAATTTCCATCCGGATCAAATTTTTGAATGGTGCCATTTCCACCATTTCCATAAGCTGAAATGTAGAAATTACCGTCTGCATCCCACAGGTGACTCAGGCCATTTGAAACGCCTGTACTTGTAAATTCATCAACAAAATTGCCGTCGAGGTCAAAGCGTACTACCTTGTTTTGGCTTGTTCCCCATTGGGTTACATAGACCAGGTCATCTGGTCCGATCGACATTTTGGAGGGTGTGTCAAGATTGTAACCGCTGGAGAAGTCTCCAATGAATGCGCCTGTCTCTCCGTCGTATCGTTTTATTTTAGTGTTGTTAAATCCGCTAACCAGCACGGAGCCGTCCGGATGAAAAAGGATGTCTTCTGTGCCGTTTAGTCCGCCATCGCCACTAGCAACAAAATCGCCCAAATAATTTCCGTCCAGATCATATTTTTTAACGGCATTGGTGCCCCGACTACTCACTAGGACTTCAAAAGTGGTTTGTGCAGACAGGCCGGGTAAGAAAAACACCAGCAACACAAGCATTTTAAAAAAGCGTTGGTTCTTTTTCATGACAGATTAGTTTTCAGCTTAATAAATTGTTTGAATGCTTGTGGTTGCTAATCAGCAAGGTAATAAAGCAACGATTAAGCTGAATGTCCTAAGTGATGAATGGTTGGCATTAATCGAATTCTGAAGTCTTAATTTTGAATTTTGAATTAGGTTCTGCTCCACTGAAAAACTAACCCACTTTCGAATTCTTAAGTCTTAATTTTTAATTTTTATTGAGCTCACTAACACACTGAAAAACTAAC
>JAGQWR010000050.1 GCA_020437105.1 Saprospiraceae bacterium | reverse complement strand
AGGTCCCTTTTGGAACCGGAGAATTCCAATTTTCAGTTATTAAAATTTTAATCCGATCTTTGAGCAAAGCTTGCTTGTTATGGAGGTTTAGTAGCTATAAATCAAGAGAATAGGTATTTTGTCGGTAACTGGTTTTTAATCCAAAATGAGAGGTAATAAGAAAGAGGGCAGGGTACCTGACAGGTTACCAACCTGTCAGGTCGGTAACCTGTCAGGTCGGTTTTTTATCATTTTTCGCACATAAAAATCCTACACATCCAACAGCTGATCCACATAAAATTCCTGCTTTTTGCCCTGGTACTTTGCTTCGGTAGCTTGCCTGTATATGCGCAGCAACACAATTTTCTGGTGTATTCGCTGGAAGAAGGCTTGCCGCAATCTCAGGTATTTGCACTCCTCTCTGATAGTGAAGGCTATATGTGGTTTGGTACGCAGGGTGGTGGGTTGAGCCGTTTCGACGGAGCGGATTTTGTGCCGTTTAACTCCCGGGAAGGTTTGTCCGGAAATTATGTATATACCCTTTTTGAGGATAATGCCCATCAAATTTGGGCAGGTACCAGCCGGGGCGCAACAGCTATCAAGGGAAACCAGCTCCAATCCCTAAATTTTCCGGAACCCATAGGCAGGGTTAGTGCCTTTGCTCAACCAAATGACTCAACACTCTGGATCGGTACCGATCAGGGTATTTGGGCGTATATTCCCCGAAAGGGAAAACCCGAAAAACTTAAGCTCGATCCGGCGCTGGATGCCGCCTTTATCACCGATTTTTTGGTTGGAAAGGACGACATTTGGATCTGCACAGACCAGGGAGTTTTCCGACTTGGCGATTCTATTACCCATATTCAATTTGGGGACGAATCTCCACGAGCGGTGCAAGCAATGACCCGCGACAGCTCCGGAAATCTCTGGATTGCGGCCTTCGGACTGGGTTTGGAGCAATGGGATGAAAACACCGGAAAACAGGTGCAACGCTGGACCGACAGCCGGTTGGAGCAAGCTACTTCCGTGTATGTGAGCCGCGATCAACGCGTGTGGGTCGGCACCCAAAATAACGGGGTCTGGATCTATCAGGTTTCTGATGATAGCTGGGCCCAACTGACCGAGCGGGAAGGGCTGCCCAATAATAATGTGCGCCGCATTACGGAAGATCGTTGGGGCAATATCTGGATCGCTACCTCTGGCGGCGGCGTGTGCAAATACCTGGGTCAGTTCTTTTTACATTACGATCGTGCCAATGGCCTGCCCGATGAAAGGGTCTATGCATTGGACATGGATTCCTCCGGAACGGTCTGGGCATCTGTAGGCAATAGCGGACTGGCCAGGCTCGACAGCCTGGGATTTACGCGCTTTCAAGGTGATTCTTCCTATCTGTCCATGAAATCTAAAGCCCTGCATTTTGATAAAAAAGGTCGTATGTGGGTGGGTACGGAAGGTGGCGGCCTGCTTGTTTTCGATACGTCCGGTTATCAGGTGCTGCGCACACAGGATGGTTTACCCAGCGACTGGATCCGATCCATCCGGGAAGATGCTAATGGGCGCATTTGGGTAGCTACCTATGGTACGGGTATTGCTCAGATTATTGATCAGGACAGCCTCGGTTTTGCCATTCGGAAATACGGCCGCGAGGCGGGTTTAAACGATTTACGGATTATGGATCTGGCCTTCGATGCTGCCGGACGTTTATGGTTTTGTACCCGCTTTGGCGAAACGGGATACCTGGAAGGAGGTCGGGTACGCCAACTATTCGGAAAAGAATCCGGCTTGCCGGAGGTGCAGTTGCGTTCCATCGCTTTTGATGCGCTGGACCAAATTTGGATCGGTACGGCCGGAGAAGGGCTGTTCTCCAAAAGCCTGAATGTGGACTCCTTGAATTTTGTGTCATTCGCAGACAATGCGCGCCTGAGTTCGACCAATCTATATCTGGCTATTTTTGATCAGCAGGGACACCTGTGGGTGGGCAATGAGCGTGGGGTCGATAAGATCATTTTTAATGAAGCAGGTGTAGTCACAGAGGTGCAAACCTTTGGAAGAAACGAAGGGTTTTTGGGGATTGAAACCTGTCTCAATACCGCCATTTGTGACCCGACAGGCAATCTTTGGTTTGGCACTTTAAACGGACTCACCCGGCATTTGCCTACCGAACGAGTGGACCATGCTGCTGCTCCGTTTATCCATTTTCAGGAGGTTTCGCTGTTTTATAAACCTTTGGAGGAGACGGCTTTCGCCGAATGGTCGGATGGCAATGGCAGTATACTTCCGGGTTTGGAATTACCCTATAAACAAAACCATCTGCGCTTTTCATTTCGGGGGGTAGATCTAAATGATCCTGCAGGGGTAAGTTACCATTGGCGACTGGAAGGCGCTGAAAATGACTGGTCTCCTTTTAGCGATCAAACGTCTGTAAATTATACCAACCTGCTTCCCGGAACTTACTTATTTCAGGTGCAGGCGATTTCGGGAGCCGGTATGTTATCCGAACCGATATCTGCTTCTTTTACCATCAAAAAACCGTTTTGGCAATTACGCTGGGTACAATTGGTCGCAGCAGGCACCCTGCTTGGTTTGTTTATCCTGCTTTTCCGCTTGCGAATCAGAAGCATCAAACGCCGGGAAGCCCGAAAACGTGCCCAATTGGAAATGGAAAACAACCTGCTGCAACTGGAGCAAAAAGCCTTGCAACTGCAGATGAATCCGCATTTCATTTTCAATGCCCTGAATAGCATTCAGTCGCTCGTAGCGACACAGGATTATCAGACTGCGCGGCGGGAGATTACTAATTTTGCCGGGCTGATGCGGGCCATTCTCTCTAATTCGCGGAAGCAACTGATCAGTCTGGAAGAAGAGGTGGAAACGCTGGAACGCTACTTGAAGATGGAACAGTTTTGCCAGACAACGCCTTTTGAATTTACGATTTCTCTCCCCAACGGATTGGATCCGACCGAAGTGGAGATTCCGCCAATGTTGATTCAACCCTTCGTGGAGAATGCCGTGATTCATGGGCTTTCGCACTTACAGCATCCGGGCAGGTTGGGTATTCGCTTTTCAGCGAATGCCAATATTCTGGAATGTGAAGTAATAGACAATGGGGTAGGTCGGGAGCGCGCAGAGCAATTGCGTAAATCCAAAGCCCCGGGCCACCAGTCGGTTGCCATGCAGGTGACAAAGGAACGCCTGGAAGCCTTATTGGCAAAAACGAATGTACAAGCCCTCGAGATAAGTGATATATTAGATGGAAATGGGCAAATTTGTGGCACAAGAGTGATCGTACGCCTCCCACTCAGCAGAAATTTCTAAACTCTAAACTCTAAACTCTAAGCTCTAAACTAAAAATAATGACTGCCCTGCTCGTCGATGATATGCCCCGCGCCATTCAGGTGTTACAAGCTGATTTGGAAGCACTTTTTCCGGAGATGGAGATTTTGGGTACTGCTCAAAGCGTTGTAGAAGCAGCCAAATTTTTGCGTCATCAGCAACCGGATATTCTGTTTTTGGATATTCTGTTGGGCGATGGCACTGGATTTGATCTTCTGGAGATTTTTCCGGATCTGCGCTCGAAAGTCATTTTCGTAACGGCTTCGGATGAATTTGCTATCCGGGCATTCCAGTTTGCTGCTATTGATTATCTCCTGAAACCCATTGACCCACCGCTATTGAAAAAGGCAGTAGAGCGCGCCCGTGCCCAAATGGCACAATCCAATGAAAGCCTGGATCTACTGAAGGAGACCATTCGTAAACCGGATGAATTACCTTCCAGAATATCCCTGCATACTCAGGAAAAGATTCAGGTAGTCGAAATCGAGACCATCCTGCGCTGTGAATCGGATGGCAATAATACCCTGTTTTTGCTGACCACCGGCCAAAAGGTCTTTGTGACCAAGACCCTCAAACAATTTGAAACCTTATTGGAGAATCACGCCTTTCTGCGGGTGCATCAATCACATCTCATCAATATTGATCAGATACGAGAGTTTGTGCGTAAAGATGGCGGCTACCTCGTGATGAAAAATGGGGATAAAATTCCGGTGTCGGTGCGGAAACGTGCAGAAGTGATGAAGATTTTTTCGTGAGTCCTGGTCCATAAGATTTCCCCTCTCTTTCCTACTTATTTATGAAAGCTGCTTTTTTGGAGTGATCCCCATTAAGATGTGGTCGCGCCCATCCCCAAAAACAGTAACCTTTGCAGGGTATAAGGTATTAATTAAAGCAGCGTTTAAATTAACCCCAAAAAAACATATCATGATCGCCATCCTTCTAACAATCCTCCTGAGCCGAATTCTTATTGCCGAATCGAAGGAGCCTTAAAACCAAAATTGAAAAGCCGGATCCTTTACGGAACCCGGCTTCTCTGGTATTCATTTGCCTGATTGGATTATGCTTTAGGCAGTAAAACAATCTTATCGCTTAAAACTCGTCCTTCCTGCGTAATGGTCAAAATCAGGGTACCTGGTGCAGCAATGCCTTCCAGGTTAACTTCCTGGTTGTAATAACCATCAAATTGCTGAAGACTTTCTTCGTAAACTACCTTTCCGGTAATATCGCTGATGCGAATTAGGGAAGGCTTCGCTTCTGCCTGGAATTGTACCTGAATACGGTCATAAGTAGGATTTGGGAAAGCCTTGAAATCTACTAGTTGCAGATTGGTGTCGAAGGTGGCAGGCTCCCGAACTTCCGGTACTTCTTCAGCAACTTCTTCTAAAACAGGCTCTTCGATTAGCTCGATAAGTGGCTCCTCTTTTTGCTCGTCGCAGCTCATAAATTGAGCGTCAATATCGATTTCGGTTCCATTGCGTAAAACAGTCAAAGTAAACCAATCACCAGCCTGGTGTTTGTTGCGTTCGATAAGCAATTCCTGGTACGAACTAACTGCCACGTCATCCAGCCGGATAATCACATCTCCATCAGCTACGCCATGGCGTTCTGCAGAAGTATTTGCAATGACATGCGAAACAGCAACTCCTTGTCCGTTTACTGCATGTTGGCGACCGAGGCTAACCCCTATAAAGACCTGGCAAGGGTCGCGCTCCATTTGGGCGTAACTGTTGCGAGCGGTGAGTAACACCTGTGTCTGCATTGTTTGACCCTCACGGAGATACGTTACGGTAATTGTTTCTCCCGGTTTGTGTTGGGCCAGAGCCTGGCTCAAGTCACTTTGCCGAACCAATTGGAAATCATTGATGGAAACCATGACATCTCCTGTGTGCAATCCAGCTTTTTGAGCACCGCTATGGTTTACAATTCCGTCAAGCAGGACACCTTCGCCAAGTGGATTACCTTCCGGATAAACACCCATAAAGGCTTTGTTCTCTTTGGATTGGTGCATGACCTTTACCTCTTCATGAAGTTGCTCCCATTCATGCCGATCGTCCATACCGTCCATTTGGATAACCACCTCTTTTTTGCGACCATCCTGGTCCCGGCGGATAATCATGTAATGTTCGGCTCCTTGCTCTTCATTTCCTTCCCACATAGAGGAAAGCTCATTGTTGTGTTCCTGTAAGTAACTTTTGGCATCGTCTCCAGAATAAACCCGTTTTTTGATAATGGTTTCCGTGCCATCTTCAGAAGTCGTTTTTTGTACGATTACTACTTCCGATTGTTGTGTTTGATCGCTTTGCGCGAAAAGAGAAAGGCTGAATCCCAAGGCGAGTGCGAGTGTCATTGTGAGTAGTCGCGTAATTCCTGTTTTCATTCTTTTGTGTGTTGTCATCCGAACCGTAGGAAGGAGATTGCTTCGAAATGGCGGTTCGGCGCGGTTAGAAAATATTATCGGGTTTAATGACAAGGCGTGCAGAATAATGTTGCACGTGGAGTTAAGATACTGAAATTTTCTGAAGCATGTGGTTCGCTTTCCGCGAAAGCGGCTTGTAGCTAAATAAATATAAACAAGCAGGAGTAGGAGAATAGGGGTTTCGTTTTTTGAAGATAAAGAAGTGCTCGCTCAAATCGAACGTAATTGAATATATTTGGCGCTCGATTCTGAAAATAGCTAAAGAAAAAATTAAATGGATCTTCGAACTCAGGCTAAAAGATACGGCTATAAACTGTTAGAGGGACGATCTTTAGGGATTGAGCACAGTTTTAAGAAACAGCCTGGCTGGTTTGGGGTCTTTGCTATTCTGTTTGGCATACTTAAGCTTGCTGTAAATCCGATGCCTATTTTTGGGGTCATTAGTATAGGCTGTGGAATTGCCATTCTCCTCCTCAGTGCTCGGGATAATAAGCGCTTTGAATTGAAAAATCTGGATATCAAACGGGTTGTTTCCGGCAACAATAAATTGGTTGTCGAATATAAAAACGGAGAGATTAATAAATATGAAGCCGAGGAGGTGGATCGGCTGGAAATCTCATATCGCCGAGGAGCTGACAACCTGCAATTGGGTACACTGGCTGTCATCCTCTCCGACGAGAAAACCGAAAAATTACTTATTGTGGCCGATTCAGACCAATCAAAAATTGAATGGTTTCTCACCGGAATAGCCGACATGCTTGCAGAGAAGCTTAATAATTCTTAATTCTTAAGTTTGAATTTTTAATGAGTTCGCTTTGCGAAGGTTTAACGCGTAAGTCCTCGACCTTAGACCCTCGACTTTCGACAGGGCGCAGCCCTAAACTCTCAAACTATCTCGTGGAGCCTCCGCTTCGCGTCGTGTGGATTGCTCGCCTGCGGCTTGCGTGGATTGATCAGTTGCGCTGATCGTGGAGTTTCTCAGCGGCTCCGCGAGGAAACTCACACTCCTCCGATAGCTATCGGGCCAAACTCACACTCAAACTCAAACTACCTCGGGGAGACTCCGCTGCGCGTCGTGGGGATTGCTCGCCTTGGGCTTCGCGGGGGAGGATCAGCTTTGCTGATTGGGGAGATTGTGTTCGCTGCGCGAAGGTTTAACGCGTAAGTCCTCGACCTTAGACCCTCGACTTTCGACAAGGCGCAGCTCTAAACTCTCAAACTATCTCGTGGAGCCTCCGCTGCGCGTCGTGTGGATTGCTCGCCTGCGGCTTGCGTGGATTGATCAGCTGCGCTGATCGTGGAGTTTCTCAGCGGCTCCGCGAGGAAACTCACACTCCTCCGATAGCTATCGGGCCAAACTCACACTCACACTCAAACTATCTCGTGGAGCCTCCGCTGCGCGTCGTGGGGAGTGCTCGCCTTGGGCTTCGCGGGGGAGGATCAGCTTTGCTGATTGGGGAGATTGTGTTCGCTTACGCGAAGGTTTAACGCGTAAGTCCTCGACTTTAGACTCTCGACTTTCGACAGGGCGTAGCACAAAACTCTCACACCCAAACTCCCCCGATGGCTATCGGGGCAAACTCACACTCAAACTAATTAGTCTCTATACGGATCAAAAGTATCCGATCCGGCCATAGCGACACCAATAGGATGTAAGCGGTGCAAGACCCGAATGGTTTCACCTTGATGGCCTAGAACTTCTTCCAAATTTTTATAACATTCAGGCGCTTCATCTGCTCCGCCGCCCCGTAATTGGATTTTGGCATTTTTCATTTCGATTTGGACAGCCCGATAATTGACGAGCCCTTCTTTTACCGTTTCCTGAATGCGTTTTCCGCCCTTCACTTTTTTCCATTTTCGTTTGCCGGCTGCCTGTGTCCGCGACATAACCCGACCGGCTCCATGAACAGTGGAGTAGAGCCCTTTTCGGGAAAGATCAGAGTCTATGCCTTCAACAATGACGGAAGTGTCCATCATGGTGGCACCGATAAACCCTAGTTGACCAGGGAAAGCGGGGGTACAACCTTTTCGCACGACCCAATATTTCTCACCAAAGTGTTCTTCTTCCCATGCAAAATTGTGGTGGTTATGGACTTCAAAAGTGACTTCCGGATTTCCGAGGATTTCCAATACCTTATTGACAGCGGCATTTCGTCCGGCATAGGCATATTCGCCTGCCAGATGGATCGCCTCGATATAAGCCTGCGCTAATTCTGAACCCAGATCAAACAAGATAGGTTTTGCATGCATCGGTCCTTCCGAGACCCGGTCGTTAAACCGGGCGCCTTGTGAAAGGGCGATAAACCCGGTGGTTGTTTTATGACCGAATCCTCTGGAGCCAAAATGTACGCCTATCCAGAGAAACCCTTCATCATCTTTAAAGAGATCGATAAAGTGATTTCCCGCACCGACTGTACCCAGTTGTGATACAGCGAGGTTGATCATTTTTTGTTGTGGTTTGAAAGCGGCTTTTTCGATTTTTTCGAAAACGGGATCATCAACCGGTTCGTTGTTTGGTCGTCCGATACCAAAAGAAATCCTGGTGAAGATTTCATCCATAACCTTCCGGATATCAATTTCATCAGCCAGGATATTGGTACGTACTGCTTTATTGCCGCAGGCGATATCAAAACCTACGCCGGAAAGGGAAATATGATTTTTGTAGGCTACGGCTCCACCGATTGGGTGGCCGTAACCATAGTGGGCATCGGCGGTGAGCACAGCGAGGTCATCCGCTCCAAAACAATTTTCGATTTGTCGGATGGAATTTTGGTCGATGATCGCTTCACCGAAGATGGTCAGGTTTTCCGGATAGGTATTTGTGTTCATAACGGAGAAAGAACCGAGGGGGAATGAGAGAAGTTCCCGAATGGAAAGAGAATTTGGGACCTGTCAGGTCCCGGACCTGACAGGTTGCCAACCTGTAGTTCCCTTTTCATAATATTTCAAATGGAGTAATTGAAATAGGTTGAATGGGTTTAAGTGTATGTTTATCAGTTGCTTACAATTTTGTTGTCCGGTTTTGGAGCATGTCCGGGAGTTATGTCAGATAGCTGCTTTTTAGGACCTGACAGGTTGCCGACCTGTCAGGTCGGCAACCTGTCAGGTCCAATTTACAACAGAAGAGCCGACCCCTTTTACCGGAGCCGGCTCTTTCTTAAACTGATTTTTTGGAGATTATTTATCAGTTCTTAGTTTGAAGTTTCAGACTGCGTCATTGGGATAACCGGAGTCATTTGCACAGATTTTATCAGCCATTGGCCGTCTGTCTGTTTTTCAAATACAACAGCAAATACTAAATTGCCCTCCTGGTCTCCATCGGCAACAACACCGAAAACCAGTCCGTCGCTCAATTGCTGATGTCCTTTTGGAATCCATACTTGTTCCGCTTGCTCTGCAGGGGCATCACCCATTTGCTGGAAAAAGTAGGAATGGCCCTGGAAAATGGCTTCTTTCCCGTTAAGTACAGATCCCATCGGACTAATGAGAATGGCATCTTCTGTGAAATTTGCTGCAAAGGCAGCAGCATCGCGACTATCATAGGCGATGCCTGCTTTTTCCAACGTTTTATAAGCCGGGTGCATGTCTTGTGCCTGAAGGCTAAATGAAAAGGCAAAGCATAAAACGAGTGCAAACAATTGATTGAATTTCATCTAATTAAAGTTTTTTAGGTTAAATAACAATGCAAAGATGCGGGGAATGGAAAAAGCCTTTTATCAATTAAGTCGCAAATGCTTACACATTCGTAGCAAAGACATTTTTTTACCTGAAAAACAAGCGAAAACGGGGATTAGCTTGTAAAGAGTGAAATTCAAAACAAAGAATGTATTAGACTTCTGTAGGTGAAATCCCAAATTGATCTTTGAAGCATTTGGAAAAATAACTGGCGCTGCTGAACCCAACCATAAAGGCAACTTCCGATGCGTTTCCGGCTTGTTTCTCCAAAAGTTCTTTTGCCCGGTTGAGCCGCACCTCGCGGATTATTTCATTTGGGCTTTTCTCCGTCAGGGCCTTTAATTTGCGGTGGAGTTGACTCCTGCTCATGTTTACCCGAATAGCTAATTCGCGTACACCAAACAACTCATCGTCGATGTGCTCCTCGATAGTCGATAAGATGAGATTGATGAACGTATCATCTACCGAATCAACCGCAACCGGACTGGCTACAAAGATCTTACCTTGCTGATACTTCTCTTTTAATATCTGATTCTTGCGCAGAAGCCGATCCAGTGTGGCCCTTAATTCCTCTGCGTGAAAAGGCTTGGCAAGATAGGCGTCTGCTCCAACCCGTAATCCGGTAATGCGATCCTCTTTTTCCGCTTTAGCGGTAAGCATGACAACCGGAATATGACTGGTGCGTTCGTCTGTCTGGAGCGCAGCTGTCAATTCATTTCCGTCCATTTCGGGCATCATCAAATCCGTAATGATGAGATCCGGAATGATTTCCCGAGCCATACGTAAGCCTTCTTGCCCGTTTTCTGCCAATTGCACCTCAAAATGCGGTCTCAGCTGGTCTCGAATGAACATCCGGAGATCCGAATTGTCTTCCACGATCAGTACGATCGGAAGCTCTGTGGTAATTAGGGTGTCAGACTCTTCCTGAATGGGTAAGTTTACTATAGGTGGAGCAAGGGTAAGTGTGAAATCACTCAATGATTCCGGATTTTCTGCCGGAATGAAGGGAATAGAAACTTCAAAAGTACTGCCCGACTCCGGGATAGACGATACACCAATAGTGCCCTCATGCAGCAATACGAGCTCTTTGGTTAACGCTAAACCAATACCTGTCCCGACAATTTCATTAGATCTTTCGCTGAAAAAGCGATCAAAAATCTGGTCAATTTTATCTTCTCCTATTCCTGGTCCGGAATTGTGCACCTCGAAGAACAACTGATTTCCAGATTGCCTATACTCTAATTTAAAAAAGATAGTGCCGTCCTCCGGCGTGAATTTAAAAGCATTGGATAACAGATTGTTGAGTATTTTCTCTAGCACATCCGGATCAAAACGGGCAGCCAGGGGCTCTTTGGAAATAGAAACATTGTATTGAATGTTTTTCCGGTAACCCAAACTTTCAAAGGCCATGGCAATGGATCGTACAAACCGGAATACATCTCCATCCTGCAGGTTTAAGCTTAGTTTCCCGCTCTCCAACTTGGAAAGATCCAATAATTGATTGACCAACTGCAACAAGCGTTTGCCGTTCCGATAAATGATCTGCAAATAATTTTTAGAATCCCCCTGAATTTTTCCTTCTATCATTTGTTCCGCCGGACTCATAATCAGGGTAAGCGGGGTGCGGAATTCATGCGAAATGTTGGCAAAAAAAGTAGATTTAAGCGTGTCAAGTTCCTGTAGCCTAAGCGCTTCGGTCTCCTTTAGCCGTAAGGCAAATTCAGCCTCATGCCGTTTTTGAAGCAACCTGGTGCGGATAAACAACATCAACCCGATCAGGAATAAAACAGCTGCAACCGAAGAAAACAGGATCCATTTGCGTCGTTGAGTTTCTTTTAATATCGTTAGCTGCTGTTGGGAAAGTTGCGCTTGCTGTTCCTGCGTTCGGTATTTTCGCTCTAATTCAATAAGCCGTATATTTTTTGTTGATCCGGCGAGCGAATCCCGAAATAAAATATGCTCCTTATACAGATCGTAGGCTTCAGGTTTTTGTCCCAGGCTATCATATACCGCTGCCAGTAAACCGGTACTCCAGACTCTTTCCCGCACGGTTTGTGCATCCAGTGCTTTTTGGTAACTCTCTTCTGCGAGTGTTTTGGCTGCTGCCAAATTACCTTCCTCCAACGAAATCAACCCAAGTTGATAGGAGAAAATGGACTGGAAGCTGAGATCCTTAATTTCGCGGGCAATAGCATAGCCCTGGTTGTAATAATAGATAGCCGAATCCCTTTGATCCAATTCATAGAAGGTGTTTCCAAGTGGCCAACAAGCCCACATCTTTCGACTTTTCAACTTTAAGCTTTCACTAATCTGGATAGCCTGGCGCCCCGCAATCAAAGCAGAATCCAATTGCCCGAGGCTGAGATGTGTGCGGCATTTGACAGCCATTATGGACGCAAACTCATGTGCGTTTTGCGTGGAGTCTATTCTGGCTAATGCTTTCCAGATATACTCCATGGCCAGTTCCTGATCGCCCTGGTGCTGGTAAACGTTTGCTATACTATTTAATTCTACAACGGCAAAATGCGACAGGCCAACCTGATCTTTGATCCGGGCAGATTCGAAATAATAGATCAAAGCAGTATCATAACTGGCCCGATGGAAATGGATATCTCCGATATTCATGTTTATGGCAGCCTGATAATCCGGCGGTGCCATTTTATTGAATACCTCCCGAACCCGGTAATTCTGGGCGAGAGCTTCCTCATAATTAAAGCGACTTTGATAGGCACTGGCCAGGATGGACCGAATAAGGGCTTCCTCCCAAACAAGCTTTTGCTCCAGCGCATAATCCAGCGCAATATTGCCCCAATACAAACAGGAGTCGTATTCTGATTTGTTATACCACAGGTTTGCCCGACGTTGGTAAGCCATGGCAATACCATTGGGATAATTTATTTTCTTGGAAAGTTGGAGTGCTTCGGTGAAGAGGGTATCCGCGCGATCCTGGTTTTTAATCCGGTAGGAAAATCCAAGGGCAAGTAAATCTTTGACCCGGCTGGTGTCAGGCTGATTTAAAAGCAGGCGATTTTCCAGACTATCAATTTTCGCATCCTGAGCATTTAATAGCGGGCACAGAACTCCAAGGCAAATGATAAACAATACGACCTTAGTTTGTGTGCTATTCCTATTCATATATCCGGTGCGGCTGTTTGGATTTTTTTGATGACCCTTAAAATTCAGATTTTTTTTTGATTTTATTGGCACCTATTTCTACATAGAGTTGACAATGGAGTGAAATCCATATGCAACAATTCATTAATTTTGCGGGCACAAAATCTAAACTTATGCGATTTCTCATAGTTTTAAGCCTTTTTTTCGGGTTATTCAGTTGCACTGAAAATTCAGGTTCTGGTAATCCGGCAGCAGTATCTACCGGACAGTCTAACGCTGAAGCACCTGATATTACAGTACAAGTGGCAGGAGCCGCTCAGGACTGGATGTATATTATCGGAACCTATACCGATCAGCAATATAAGCTGGATTCTGCGCGGATCGATGCAACCGGTACTGCCCATTTTAAACAGAATGCTCCTTACCAGCAGGGATTTGTTTATTTTATGGTGCAGGATAAGTTTTCCATTCAAGCTCTTATTTCGGAAGACCAGACATTTAGCCTGACCACCAACCTCAACAATATTGTAGGAGATATGGTGGTAAAAGGTAGTATTGATAATGAATTGTATTACCGGAATGCCGTTTTTGAATCAGAGCAGCGCCCTGTTTTTAACACGCTCAATAGCCAATTGCAGGGCTATATTGAAGGAAGTGTGGAATATACCCGAAACAAGGAAGCATTAGCCAAATTACTGGAAGAACGCAAAGCCCACCTGAAGGATATTTTTACTTCCTATCCCAATTCATTTTTTGTCAGCTTTAAAAAAGCCGGACAAAATCCGGATGTACAGGAAATCCGTTTGCCAGATGGCAGTCTGGATCGCCAAAGTCAGGTATATAACTATCGAACACAATTTTGGGATGATGTTGACTTTACAGATGAGCGCTTAATATACACACCCGTGATCTCCAATAAGCTCAAGCGCTATATTGATGAGTTGACTCCGCAGAACCCGGACTCAATCATGTATTCTGCAGATTATTTGATGAGTATGGTTCCGGAAAAGTCGGAATATTATAAATACTTCGCCAACTGGATCGTGACGCATTACGACCCTAAAGAATCTACTTTGATGGATCCACAAGCTGTTTTTACCAATATGGTTGAGCAGTATTTTACCTATGATAAGGCTTTTTGGGCTGATTCCACAACAGTCTTTTCCCTCCAACAACGGGCTTACGAAATGTCTGCCAGCCTGGTTGGTAAAAAAGGACCAAACGTAGAAGCCGCAAATCCAAACGGTAAGGCACAATCGATCTATGCGATGGACGCTCCGTATATCATTGTATATATGTACACCCCCAGTTGCGAGCATTGTGCTGTTGAAACGCCAAAATTGGTAGAATTTTATAAACAATGGCATCCGAAAGGCGTGGATGTTTTTGGCATTGCGGTTGACACCGAACATCAGGAATGGGTTGATTATATCGCCAAAAATAAAATGCCCTGGGTCAACAATGTGTTTGATCCCACCAATAAAGCAATCTATGCCAAGTATTTTGTGGATGTAACTCCGGAGATTTATGTACTTAACCCGGAGCGGATCATCATCGCCAAAAACCTGAAAGTGGAGCAGATTGCTACCATGATCGAGCGGGATATGGCTTCCCGGAAATAAATTCTTTTAAAAAAGAGAAAAGCCCGACTCCATCCAGAGCCGGGCTTTTTTATTGCGCATCTCTTCCAACTTTTATCCCCTATCTTTGTACTTGTATTATAAAGAACCCATTACATGGATATTACCGATCATTTACCACTTACAGACTGGCTGCCTATTACAAAAAAGGAAGTTGAATTGCGCGGCTGGGAAGAACTGGATGTCATTCTGATATCTGGTGATGCCTATGTTGACCACCCGGCATTTGGTACAGCTGTGATCGGACGTATCCTCGAGGATGAGGGATTGCGCATCGGGATCATTCCCCAGCCCAATTGGCAGGACGATCTACGGGATTTCCAGAAAATGGGCAAGCCCAGGATGTTCTTTGGTGTCACTTCCGGTTGTATGGATTCTATGGTGAATCACTACACCGCTGCTAAGCGCAGACGTTCTACCGATGCCTACACGCCAGGTGGAGGTGCCGGGTTTCGACCGGATTATGCGGCAACAGAATACACCAAGATTCTTAAAAAACTATATCCGGATGTTCCGGTACTGATTGGCGGAATTGAAGCTTCTCTGCGTCGGGTAACCCACTACGATTATTGGGCCGATAAACTCTTTCCGAATATACTGACGCTCAGTGGCGCAGATATGCTGGTTTACGGGATGGGTGAAATGCCCTTACGGGAAATTGTACGCTTGTTGAAAAAGGGCGTTCCTTTCAGTTCGCTTAAAACCATTCCGCAAACAGCGGTACTTACACCGCGCTCGGAGCCTGCACCAATCAATAAAAACTGGGAAGATTTCCAGCTTTCCTCGCACGAGAAATGCCTGCGTGATAAACGGGCCTTTGCGTCGAATTTTAAGAACATAGAGCAGGAGTCTAACAAAGTAAATGCGCGGCGCTTGATACAGGGGGTAGGTGATCACAATCTGGTGGTGAATCCGCCTTATCCGCCCATGCTGGAAGATGAGATCGATGCTTCTTTTGATCTGCCCTATACCCGGCTACCACATCCGAAATACAAAAAACGGGGATCGATTCCAGCCTATGAGATGATTCGCTTTTCGGTGAATATGCACCGGGGGTGTTTTGGTGGTTGCAGCTTTTGTACCATCTCCGCCCACCAGGGTAAGTTTATCGCCAGTCGCTCAGAGGAGTCTATTCTGAAGGAGGTTGATAAGGTGACCAAAATGCCTGATTTCAAAGGCTATATAAGTGACTTGGGTGGCCCTTCCGCCAATATGTATAAAATGAAAGGCAAGGTGCAGTCGATCTGTGACCGTTGTGTAGCGCCCAGTTGTATCCACCCGGTTATTTGCAGTAACCTGGATACGAGCCACAAGCCCATGACCGAATTATACAGAAAGGTCGATGCACACCCCGAGGTAAAAAAAGCATTTGTGGGGAGTGGTATTCGTTACGATTTGCTGGTTGACAGTTACAACAAAAACAATGACGGCAGTTTGGATGAATACATGGAGCAGGTTGTTACGCGCCACGTATGCGGCAGGCTCAAGGTAGCTCCCGAGCACACCTCTGATGCTACTCTGAAAGTCATGCGGAAGCCCAGCTTTAAGCACTTTCACGAGTTTAAGAAAAAGTACGAGCAAATCAATGCCAAACACGGGATGAATCAACCGCTGATCCCGTATTTTATCTCCTCGCACCCGGGGTCTCAGGTAGAAGATATGGCCAATCTGGCAGCGGAGACCAAAGACATGGGCTTCAAACTGGAGCAGGTACAGGATTTTACGCCCACTCCGATGACAGTGGCTACGGTTATCTATTATACCGGCTTACATCCCTATACACTTCGTCCGGTTTATACGGCAAAGTCGCCAAAAGACAAGAAAAATCAACACCTCTTCTTTTTCTGGCATAAGCGCGAAAATCACCAACTCATCCGGGAGAAACTTACGGCTATCGGAAGAGAAGATCTCTTGGAAAAACTGCTGAACGAAAAGAAAAAAGCCCAAAAAGTAGAAGTGATCAAAGGCCGCCGCCAGGGAAAACGCCGTCCGGAACGGGCACGGAAGAAGAGGTATTCGTAGAATAGTAAATAGGTTAAATACAATCGAACGCCTCAAAATGAGGCAATCGCTTGCTCCGTTTTTTTGGTATATGCCATTTATTTTGGTTAAATTTAGTACTTGGTACCAAATGAAAACCATATGAAAACGCTACCGATTATTTTGGTTTGCCTCCTCCCGTTCAACAATTTTCTATTTTCTCAACAATACGATTTGGCTGTCTCCTTTATGTCTGAGGCCCGGGACGGAATTTGGGATATTAAATCCGACGGCAGTACAGGAGATTACTACATTACCGGTTTTTTTGAGGGAGACCTTGAAGTGAATGGTGTCTTGCTGGAGCATGTCGATGGCCAGGAATTTTACCTGGCAAAATTTGATTCCGAAGATCAGCTTATTTGGGTGGAGGTGTTTTCCGGAGAAGGCTTTGACCGTGGAAATGAATTGAGTATCGATGCAGATGGAAATGTTTACCTGGCTGCCCTCTTCTCAGGTACTATGAATTTGCAAGGCACAGAGATCACGTCTAATGGCAATCAGGATATTTTGATAGCCAAATACAGTAGCGCTGGAGACCTGCTTTGGCATTTTATAACAGGCGGCCCTTCCTCAGATATATGTTATGCTGTTTATGTAGGTAGCAATTCGCTCCTGGCAGTAGGACAGTACAGTTCAGAAATGGATTTTGGTGGCATTACGCTTACTGCTAATGGCTCCTCTGATATGTGGGTTGCCAGTCTCGATTTTTCCAACGGAGCGGTAAATTGGGTGCGATCTTTTGGAGGAATAGCTGCTGATCGGTTATATCATATTGTTGAGGATGACGAAGGGAATTTAGCAGCTTGTGGCTATTTTTCTGATGTTGTGCAAATTGGATCGGAGACGATCGTTTCTCAAAATGGTCAGGACCCCCTGATGATCAAGCTTGATGCTGACGGCAACCCATTATGGACTGCAGCCTTCGCCTCTCCCGGAGCTAATGATAATGTATGGGACCTGGATAGCGATGATGAAGGCTATTATCTGTCTGGCACATTCACGGATAGTTTAGTGTACGATGGCTATGCTTTGGTTACTACACATCCAGGCATTTCGAATGCCTTTATTCGAAAAATAAATAAAGATGGAAGTGGCAGTTGGGGAACAAATACAGACACGGATGAGAATTCTTACGGAGGCTGGCTGGGTTTCTTGGGTCAGGCCTTGATTCAAAGTTCCTATATAGGCAATGGCAAATCTTTTGTAGGGACAATTACGGGTATTTCCGGGACGGCAGCAACTGTTCAATGTTTGCAACATTGGAATGGTCAGACTGAATGGCAATTTATTTTTGACGGCCCCGAATCAAATTATGCAGTAGTTGGGCCCAAGACCGTTTCTCCATATGGTTTCATAATTGGCCTGGCGTTTCAAGACTCTGTTCAAATTCTGGGAGAGACCGTTACTGGTGTTGGAGATGAAGATGTTATAGTTTTTCAATTTTCAGGTGCTCTTCATCTTGCTACGAATGAAGCCGAGCTGGCCAAATTTGAGGAGCTTGCAAAAGCACACTGGTCGGCCACGGAAGAAGTTCTGTATGTAGCAGTCCTGGATCCAGTAGTTGAAAGAGTCAACATCTATACCCTTGATGGTACATTGTTGGAAAGCCAAGAAGCACAGGAGAACATGCAATTCCATTTACCAGGCTTGCCGGCCAGTATGCTTGCAGTCCAATTGCAGTCAGAGGGGCAGGTATTGGGCAAATTAGTGCCAGCTATTCATTAAAAAGGTTTTTTACAGAATCGGGTAAATTGATGCCGGCTTTAAGAAGTGGATCTACTTCAGCGGGTAGAAATTTATGTTTTACCGGTACTACCCCTGCCCATATATCCAATTCGTAATCTTCCTTATCATCCCCCGGAGGACCTGTCCGGATCTTCGCGGAAGCTTCTTTAATTTGAATTTGCAGCAGGGTAGTGGCTTTCATCTCTTTCTCATTTGGCAGGCGTACTTCCTCCCAACGGCCTTTTAGTACCTGATCGGAAACAACTTTTAATCCCGCCATTTTTGCTTCAGGATCTTCTACCATTTCGGCTTTGCCAAATAGGACGACCGATTCGTAATTCATGGAATGGTGAAATGCCGAACGTGCCAGAACCAGTCCGTTGACCAGGCTAACACAGATAGACACATCTATTCCATTTGCCAGATCTTTCATCATTCTACTGGCTGCAGAACCGTGGAGGAATAAGATGTCATCTTTTCTGCCGTATAAGGTCGGGATAACGACCGGATAACCTTCGTGTATAAATCCAACATGGCACAAAAAGGCCTTGTCCAGGATATTGAATATGGTTTCCTGATCATAATGTCCTCTTTTAGGGACACGTTTTACCTTGGTCTTTTTATCCATTTTTTCTTTTTTTTGAGGTGCTTGTATGGTCGATAATGAAGCCATCAGCGGCTAAAATTAGTATCTTCATTCAAATGAAAAGCATGTCTGCCAAATATATCTTATTGGTGCTAGTAGGCGTACTAATCCTGGTACTTGGTTATCAATTTCCGATAGAACCGCTTCCGCGCGCTGATTACCGAATCTCCATTTCGGCGGGGGTAGGTGTGGGCCTTATTATTGGATTTCTTTATCCACGTCCGTTGGAGTGGTGGACGATCAGTATTTTTATACTTTTAGGCCTGCTAAATCTGCCTGTTTTTTCTGGTATGAACTTTGGGTTAGAGTATTTGAAAGGCGAACAGGGAGCTTATGTTTGGGGGCTCCTTCCGGCTACATTTGCCATGCGGCTATTGGTACAAAACGGCTGGGATCGATCTTTTTTGCACATTTTGGTAAGTATGTTTATTGGTGTCACAATGGTTTTTCTTTGTGGCTCCTTTTGGGTGTATGCCATTCATGGCTTGGATCGGGCATTTTCCTGGACGATTTTAATCCAGGTTCCGACTTATTTTATTTTGGGAACAGGGTGTGCACTTTGCGTATTTGTGGCAAAGAAATTAGTTTCTGTCAGGGGATAAAAATTGCTGCAAATACACCTGATTGTTAATCCCAGGTACGTTTTTAGTAGATACAAATCTGAGAGGCCTTAAAGCGATTTTTATGCGTGTTTTGATGGTGGCTGTTATTTGGATGTGTTTGCTGTGTCAGGCATGGTGTACTGAACCGGTTTTTACCCATGTTTTCAGGGACGATAATGATGTGAAAATTAGTCTTTATGACTCTGTAGGTATTTGGATAGATTGGAGTAATGACCTTGATATTCATACGATTCTCGGCTCCACCGATATCGAATTTGCACACCCGGATCCGGATATAGAACTAAAGGTACCTTTTTCCGTTTGGCTTAAATTAGAACTCGTAAACGCCACAGCTGTAGCACGGGAAGAATATTTTAGCTATTGCCTGGATGCGGATTCCGTTTGGGTGTATGGTGTATCCAATGGCCATGTTACAGACGAAAAAATTACGGGGAGTGCCATAGATCGGATCGATAAAAGCATTCCCTCGATGTACAGTTATAGTTTTGTCAGTTTAGATGCCGGCGAAGCGCGTACGTATTATATTAGGATGCAGTTTAACAGGGTAGTGACACAGGAGCATTTAACACATGTGCTTATCCAACCTGCCAAGCCTTTGATTCACAGGGTAATGAGTGACTATGCCTGGCATTCCTTTTATGCAGGGATAATGCTCTTGTTTGGGCTGTTTAGCCTCTTTATGTATTTTATGTTTAGGGAAAAGGAATTCATTTTTTTCGGTTCTCTGATGATTTTTTTCGGATTGTATTTTTTGAAAAACTATGGGGTAGTAGATGCCTTCTTTTTTAGCAATTACCGAAGTAGCATTATTTCCTTTGGTCAGTCGATCGTTTCCGGGATAATTCTTTCCCTTTCCTTTTTTATGTATGGATATATCGGGTTAAAAAAACAATTACCTGTTTTCTACCGGGTACATCTATATTTTACCATTTTCAGCGCGTTGTATGCACATGTTGGCAAATTAATTTTCGGGAATTTAGGTGTGATTTCCTATTCGCATAATTTTATTGCGATGATATGGATTGTTTTAACCATTGTCCCCATTATAATATTAGCACGCAGAAAGGATGAATCAGCTCGGGTTTTATTGATTTCAATCGGGTTTCTTTTTTTAGGATCTTCCTTTTTTCTCCTCAGTTCTCAGAACATCGTGCAGACCAATTCTTTTATGAAATACGGTTTTCAGATTGGCACCATAATTTTTTCAGGCGTATTGTTTTTTGGGTTGTTTGATAAAATTAATTCCATCAGAAGAGAAAAAGAACGATTCGAGGAACTCGACCAATTTAAATCCCGATTTTTTGCCAATATATCACATGAGTTTCGCACTCCGCTAACCTTGATGATGGCTCCCTTAAGTCAACTGAAGGAACAGGTGGATCGCGAGGAAGATAAGGTCTTGTTGGATATGGCATTGAGAAATGCGGATCGCCAGTTGCTGTTGGTTAATCAGCTATTGGATCTATCCAGATTGGATGCCGGAAAAATGGCAATTCAGGCAAGTGAGGAAGATTTTATTCCCCAGTTAAAAGGGATTGTCTATTCCTATGAATCGCTGGCAAGTCGGAAAAATATCCACTTAAGCCTCGATTGTCCTTATGAAGAACTCCCCTTATACTTTGAACGAGATAAAATAGAGAAGATCTTTTACAATCTCTTGTCAAATGCCTTCAAATTCACGCCCGCAGGAGGGGAGATTCTGGTTTGGTTGAAAAAAGGCAAAAACGAAATTTCCATCGGAATACAAGATACCGGGGTCGGCATAGAGGAAGAACGCTTACCCTTTATTTTCGAAAGATTCTTTCAGGCAGACCCCGGCAAAAGCGAAAACCAGGAGGGAAGCGGGATCGGGCTGGCATTGGCCAAAGAATTAGTGCAACTGCACAGTGGTTCGATTCAGGTCCAAAGTGTTTTTGGAAAGGGTACAACTTTTACCGTTACGCTTCCTCTGGGAAGTGCCCACTTGAAACCGGAAGAAATACTTGTTAAAAACCCGACGCTCGCCGAAATAAGCTATCCAAGCAAAAAATCAGAAGCAATTGAACTCTCTGAGGATCAAAAGATGGCTGCCAGCTTGCTTAAGGCACCGAATGGTGCAGCTCGAATCTTGTTGATCGAGGACAATGAAGACATGCGGTTTTTTATCAGTCAGCGCCTGGAGTCAGCGTTTTCGATTATTGAGGCAAAGGATGGAGCGGAGGGAATTCGGCAAGCCATTAAACACATGCCCGACCTGATCATCAGTGATGTTATGATGCCGAAAAAAAATGGGTATGAAGTTTGTCAGGCATTGAAAACAGATGTCCGTACCAGTCATATTCCAATTATCCTGCTGACAGCCAAAGCGGCGCAGGAAGATAAACAGGAAGGCCTCGAAACAGGAGCCGATGATTACCTCCTCAAACCTTTTGATCTGAAAGAATTGGAAACACGGGTGAAAAACCTGATCCAAATACG
>JAGQWR010000049.1 GCA_020437105.1 Saprospiraceae bacterium | reverse complement strand
CAAACCACTTGCGCTTGGGTATATAACCCAGTTCAGGATTTTTGAAGAGTGAGAAATTTTTCAAATGCATGTCCTTGTTGCCCGTCAAAAAACTAAAAACGACGAGTTCAAAAAAATTAATCAGATCTAATCCGGGGTTGGTGGATAAGGCAACGATTGTTTTGCCAAATATTTTCTTGCTACATGCTTTATGAAAGTCTGTTTCTTTTTCGTCGAGCGCCTCGTAACAAAAAAGGCAACGTTTTTCAGGCATTGCGGTCATCTACAATGGCTTTAATGGATACGGCACCAGCTTTTTCAGCGAGGGATACTTGGGTAAGATTCAACCCTTTTCGCTTCTTTTTTACAAACTCACTTAATTCCATACAACTCATTTTATACCTGATCGGGTATAAAACACAATAAAATTTCACTTTCTATACCCGTTCGGGCTTAAAAGAGGCTACATGGGGTAGTTGCCAGCTGGTTTGGTGAAAAATCAGCAAATCAAGGTCAACTACTACTCCACCCGCCGAAGCGTCCACGTCGTTTTTCGATGAGCCGTACCGCTCCCACTGGTCGCTGTATCTTGCCGAAAGAAACTCCACATCTGCTCATCCTTTTTATCCACTTCAATAGTGGCACTCATGTCGCAGTTAAAAACATCCCCACAATAAAAGTTGTAAAAAAAGACCCGCTTTCGCTCATCGTCTGTTTTGAAGGGAAGTTTTACCCAGGTATAAGGATTGTTGTTCAGGACAATAGTATAGTCCAGAAAAATGCCATCGCCTAATATAGGCTCCTCCAGTAAGAGCGTCCCCACATCTGTAGCCTGACTTACTAATTCGGTTTTGCCGTCCGGATTGATTAGTATGATGGTTTCTTCCGCAATATTCCAGGTTCCTTCCATCACTTTTGCATAGCGAAGTTGAGATTTGGCGCAGCCGAGTAGCAGAAATATGGATACCAGCAAAAGTGGAACCAGTTGTTTGAATTGATTCATGTGATTTGAATTAATAGCCTCCTCCAATAATGTACTCTATACCGATGTTTATCCGAACTGATTGCAAACTCTCCATCCGTACAAATCCGTTATCGAGATCGACGTTGGCCGGATCATCGGCCCAGGTTTTATAATCCCGGGGCAGATCACTCCACCGTGTTTTCTGCTTGTCATAATCCAATAGCGTGATGAGCCCGCCATCTGAGAACATATTAGTCGGAAAACTGATACTGACCGGTATAAAAACAGGTCCCAATTTAATACCCACGCTGCCGCCTACATCCAATGTGGTAGTTAACCCGGAATACACACCTATAATTTCATACTCGTCGCCAATACTATAGGAGCCATCCTGATAGAAGTATCCTAAATCAAGCACGGTTTTACGAAAACGTCCGGTCAAATGTCCCTGCAGGAAGAGTATCCGATAAATGTGAACCCCCAAATCAATCTGGATATTCATATCCCTGACCCGAAAATCTGCCTGCGTGGTGATGTCATTCTGGAAAATTGCAGTGCGCGATTCTTTTTTCACCCCGTAGGTTCCAAATAAAGAACCTGCAAAACCAAACACTTCCCCGGTATAAAAACGAATACCCGTCCCATATCCGAAATGACTGAAATCCGTCCCGAGCAGGGTATCGAAAGGCTGAGGGATCACGCCCGCATAATAATCATTGTAGGATCGGAAAAAGTCGTTCAGATCGTAGTTTTCCATGGTTGAACGTTCGTACTCCGCTCGGAGAAACACCCCGCCATAGAAGTCCGACTGCCCATTAACCGGGCCATAGAAACAAATGCCGAGAACCAACAGTAATAGGTTACGCATGGTAATGTAGTTAGTGTGATCCCGAAGATCATACTCCGGAAGGATATCCGCAACTAAATAGAGGGAAATAATTTAAATCGAAGAGCCTGGTAAGTAGAGTTTTGTAATTCCCGGAACTACTCCGACTCTCCCGTTTTCCAATACTTCTTCACCAAGGCACGTGTTTTTTCAACGCCTTCCCGCGATGGCAGGGTCGAACTTTCAAACTCGATACCGAAGTAGCCATCATATCCGGCATCCTGAACAATTCCGACCAATCTTTTATAATCCATGCTGGTCTCTTCGCCGGCTTCATCAAATTCAAAACTTTTGACACTCACTGATTTTGCGAATGGCATCAATTCCCGCATCCCTTTAAATCGGTCGTAAACTTCTATACATTCACCGTTCCACAGTCCGCCGCCTTCGCGGGCGATGCACCAATTATTAAAATCAAGAATTCCGCCTACATCATAGGGTGCCAGGGTGGTGAGTAGTTCTGCCAGCCAGGCTCCATTGCTGGAAATGCCGCCGTGGTTTTCTATTAGAACGGTCATGCCTTCCGCTTTCGCGAAAGCGCCCAAACGCCCGATCGCATCGGTACAGGCTTCCATCATTTCAGTCGGACTCCCATCACCGTGTGCATTTACACGAATACTTTTACAGCCGAGGTATTTGGCTGCCAAGACCCACTTTTTACAATTTTCTACAGCCAGATTCCTTTCGGCCTGATCAGATGCACCAAGGTTGCCTGCATTATCTACCATGATGAGCAGGTTCTGTACTCCGGCTTTCGCCGAAACCGCATTCAGACTATCCAGAAAAGTAAAATCCTCTACCTTGTCCTGAAAGAATTGACTCACATATTCTACCCCCTCAAAATCCATCTCTGCGGCAATCCGGATAAAGTCAAAATTGTCTATCTCCCCATCAAAAAGCGCTTTGTGAAACGACCATTGTGCCAGCGAAAATTTAGGAGCATTTAATTCGACCGCTACATCCGCCGGGTTGTCTGTAGCTTCATTTCCACAGGCACCAAAAAGCACAATAAAAACACCGGAAAAGAGAAGAGATTTGAGTAAGGACATGAGGTTTTAATTGGATTGATGAAATAGCTTTGATAGTGTTTGGTCGAAAGTCTAAGGTCTAAGGTCTATTTTTTGTTGAGAGTTGAGGTTTTAGAGTTGACAAAATCTGGTCATTAGAAACATAGTGCTTCGGTCAGCCGCAGGCGGCCTTCGACTCTCAACCTTAGACCTTCGACAAAAAACCTACTCCTTCCCTCCTCCTTTAGCTTGCTCCACTTTCCACTTTTCATATAATGCTGAATCTTCCTCAGCAGGTGCCTCCCCGGTATCTATAATCAACCAGCTGATTTCTGGAGACAAAGCAAAGGTATTATGATCTTGCCGCACACCAACAAACCCGGCTTTTAACTCATAGGCCAATTGCGTGCCGTTATAATCGACCAACAGGTCTGCGCCGGAAATACCCAATGGAAGTACAGATAAATCAAGGGCCGGAAGACCATAAGAACCGGGTAGCGGTACCACATAATCAATCGTCTCAGCAGGGGTACTTTTTTCACGACTGAACCATGAACTACCATCTGCTTTCTCCATTGCTTTATCTACAGCCTGGAAAAAAGAATCTACTGCCACCGGATTTGTGACCCAAGGGTTTGGTACATCTTCGTAATATGGAAAAAATTGTAGTATCCAACCGGTAATAAAAGGCACCGTGCCACACACAATATTACCAGAGCGAAGCTGAAAAATATCCTGCCAAAAGGTTTTATCCACCTGGCCCTTGGAGGCCGCTGTAAACTCTTTGAGAATTGGCGCAAGCCTGTCTGTCCACCAGGATAACTCAAACTGCCCCAGATAGGCCGTGCGCTCCTCCAGTGCTTCCCAATCTTCCGGCGTACCCTCCAGGGTGATTTCAGGAATGCCACAGGAAACGCTCATAACATACATAAAATAGGTGCTCATGGCATCCATCAGGGCTACTTCAAAGGCAGCCTGCTCCACCGGACCAGTCGTTGAAAATCGTTCCCGAGCCATTGCTGCTAAGTCTGTATTCGTATGCTGACTGATCTGATCCCCAAATGCACTAAATACTTCCGGCCAGGGAAACAAGGAATCACCACGCACATAATCATCACGCTGTATGTACAAGACTTTTCGGCCTTCATGGGACACAAAATGATCACGCAACGCTTCGCCATTTAAATCAACATGGGTAGCAAATCCCTGCAGAATCAATAACCACATATCGTCGGGTGAGAGCGACAGCGGCCGATGTTCGGCGTAAGCCATCTGTATGGCCAGCACTAATGGATGCTGACCATGCCCCGAAATTAAACCATAATCCTCCCGGGCATAAGCCTCTAAACGAGCCTTGGGTTTCTCTCTTTTCTCCCCTGTCCAAAATTCATCTTCGGTTCCTAAATCAACAAAAAAGTTGGCTACTTTCTGATAACTGACTTCCTCGAGCAGATCAGTGGCGGGCACTACATCGCAAACAGGAAAGGTGGTTGAGGGTGGTTCCAGCGTAAAAAATAAAAAGGGGAACAGCAGAAAAATGGCATTTAACATGGACTTGGAGTTTTAGGGTAATAATAATTGTTGCAATGTGGCTTGGTATAAACGGCTTGAAACTCCGGCATATTATTAAAACCCCAGCCCAAGGCAGGAAGTAATAGTAATGTCAAAAACATGAGTCATCCCGATGGGGTTTAGGTTTTGGTTTGGATTATGGACTACAAAGATTTATCTCCTACTGAGATGAGGTTCGTGTATAGGAATCAACTTTTTGCTCCAGCGGAGCAATCTCTTTGCAGCATTTCACACTGACAGCTTTTCCAAAGCTCTGTAGGAGCGGCACCTTTCCATAGATAGTAGGGCCCATAGAACAGGAAATCGGTACCGAATTGCTTCGATACCGATTTACCGTTTAAGAGCTGCCATCTCTAATTGCCTCTTTTTTATGTAGGCTCAAAATTCGGGATGACTCATTTTTTTTAAAGACAAATCTGTTCCTTACTCTTCTTCGTCATACTCATCGTCAACGGTATCGATAACCAATGATTCAATCGAATAATCCAATAATTTTTCAAATAAGGTCCAATTTCTGATTTCAGGCCAAATGTCTGAGTCTGCACACCAGGTCTCCAGGATATATTCCAGAAACGACAGGTAGTTTGTTTCGAGCCATTCTTGTGCTTCCTCTAAATCCGGAAATTCAGGAATTAAAAACACCTCCAAATGATCGTGCCCCTGTAAGGCATCAAAATCAACCGGGTCATCCGGAAACACCTCATTTACCCAGGCAATGAGCGGCTTTTTAGCCCGAATGATCAAGGCAAACCGATTTATGGATGCAAAATTTGCTTTCATTGGTATTTTCTTATCATTATTAATAAATGACTACAGCTGAATCGCTTTACGCCACATCCAGCTGCAGCCTTTTTTGTTTATTCGATAACCACCCGCTCCATTCCGAAACCTTTATCCGTATCAATACGAATAAAATAAATTCCGGCAGCCAAATCTTGTAAATCCAGAAGCGTTACCGTATTCGGCCCGGTAAATGTAAGCACCCGAACAACCTGTCCGAGGTTATTTATGACTTGTACATTCATTTTTTCCACCTGCTCCGATAATTCCACGCTCAATATACCCGTACTTGGATTTGGGAATACCCGGAAAGCTAATTTGTCTAACTCCACCTTATCCAAACCGGTCACCGTTTCATCCATTGGCGAATTACCTAAAGTGATCAGGTAAGAACTCACAATTAAATGTGGATTAAAGCCATCATCGCAATTGGGGCAGGTCAACCCTGAAATACAATCTTCATTATTCGGATGACAAAAATCGGTATAACTTTCATCAAATACATAATCATATTCAACGGCACCGCCACTCATAAACGGCGTCACATCAAAATCAAACCAAGGCGCAATAGAACCAGGACACCATCCTGCACGGTTATACCACCAGGTTCCGTTTTGGTTATTACAACCATCCGGATTCGGATCGCAATCCTGCCAGTTATTCTGGTCAAATTCTGATTCGCCATTCACATAAATATGGTGGGTATCGTTGTGAAACTCGGCTGCATTGCCTGTATTATTATCGCCCCACCCATGTCCGGATGACACCAATTTTATTTTGGCAGCTTCGGCTTCCGCCGGAAAAACAGCTGTAATAGCCTCCGTTGGTTTCAAATTAGCCGGGTCACCAAACGCATAGGTATCATACCACAATTTAGAAATCGTACTGTAGGCATAATCGGGTGTACCTGCGGTGTAATCCAGGTCGAGCGTATATTCAAACCCATTCCCAAAGGTGCCCAGGTAATAGCGGAAAGAGACTTTCCCCTGAAGGATAGACATAAAATCAGTCAGGTCAATATCAGAGTTACAGGCAATTCCGTAAGGCGTAATATAGCGGATGATCTCGTACCATTCGCCATTGTGTCCTTTCACTTCAATACCGGAAATCCGATCCCACTCATCACAGCCACCCGGCGGACAAGTGATATTCAAAAATCCGTCAATATTGACAAACGCACCTGCATAACAAGGTAATTCCACTTCTACAATTTCATTTGGAACCGTAATGCTGAGCCAAACTTCATCTCCGGCATTGGCTGTCATATCAGAAACCTGCTGCACAACCGAAAAATTAACAAACTCTGATGCCGAGGCGCCATAGTTGTTGGTGGCAACAATTTCCATGGTATAATCGCCATAAGCAGTGGGTGTCCACCAGCCGGTATAGTGGTCATTGTTCCAGTCTTTGGCCATGATTGTTTCCCCGTCAATCTTAAAGGCTACTTCTTCTACCGAGAACAAATCCGGGTAGGCAATATTGGTGATAGCGGCCAGTTGGACCGGGCTAAGAACAGGTACGAAAACATTTCCGACCAGCGGGCTGCGCGCCTCAATAGAAGGTACATTGGTATCCGGATCAATTACGTAAAACGAATTCTCCAGATCAGCAGCCGGGTCATAAGTGCCATTACCTGGCTGACTGGCACGCACAACAACTTGTCCCGGTACACCGTCGAGTGTAACAACATTTCCAGCCACCGAAGCCGGTCCGGAAACAATCTCATAGGTTACATCCAAACCGGAACTTGCAACCCCTTGTAATTCGAAAGGCGGATCAGTAACCAGCTTATTCGGGATCTGAGGAAAGGTAATCGCCTGGAATCCGGTATTTACGACTCCGTTAAAGTTGGATGTCGCACCAGTAAGGCTGAAATTATTCAAGATCCCGTCACGGATGCCGGGCTCTACTTCCGATATCAGGTTGGTAATAGAAGTATTATCTGCTCCCGGAACGCCCTGATTGCATTTATAATACAATTCCAAACCCGGCTCATCGCCAACCAGTTCATTAGCCATCATATCTTCCAAATCGGCACCACTCAGAGCTTTACTCCAAAGAGTAATCTCATCAACACGTCCACCAAAAAAGAAATTAAATCCGGGCAAGGTACTTTGACCAATTGCAAATGCATGATCCATTCCGGCAATAGTACCTGCGGCAATAGAACTTCCAATGGAATTACCATTAACAAACAACTCTACCTTGGCGCCATCATATACCCAGGCTATGTGCTGCCATTGCTCTGGCACAATGGTAAATGCCGGTGCTACAAACTCATAAAACCCGGATGTATTCACAAAGCGACATTCCATGATCCCATTATCAAGCTGGATGATGTACATCTCTCCGTCGGCTCCAACACCTGTCCGAAAGCCAAACATTCCCTGGCCATATACCAGTTCATCTGTGTAAAACCAGGCAGCCATTGTAACTGCATTAGAGCCCGCTACGTATTGAGCTGCACCCGGTACTTCAATCCAGTCGTTGGTGCCGTCCAGGTGTAAATATTGCTGCGACTGGGAGAAACCCATGGTCGTGGCAAAAAGACATATTAGTAAAATTGCGTTCTTCATATTTATCTGTTTTAAATCAAAAAAAACTCAACATTAAAAATTCAGAATTCAGCATTAAAAATCCTATTTCATCCACCACACTTTCACCCGGGGTGAATCCTCTCCCATGGTTCCGACCTGTTCAGACCAGTTGTCCGGATTATTTTCTGCCTCGGAGGGCGGATAAGAAAAGCGGTAAAACTCCGGCGCATCGCCTTCACGCGGAGTAGCATTGGTACGCCGCCACAGGGCAAATGCTTCCCAGGGCTGCCGGAAAGCATCCAGCCAACGTTGTGCATAAATATTTTCCAGTTTATCTGTAGCCGAAAAAATATTAATGCGTGGATGGTTGGTAATCGCAAATAACTGGCCTTCGGTTAATACCTGAGGGGCATTTTGCCAAATCGGCGTATTCATAAAAATGCTCTGCCAGAAGACCATAGAGTTCACCACGCCCAGGGTATATTCACTTTTAGCCAAATCCTCATCGACGGCTACGCCCAGCCCACGCAAATAAATTTCTGCTTTTATGAAATTTATTTCTGCTGCAGTCATGATCAACTCCGGAATATAATCTTCATCCCGAATCAGGTAATAATTAAAAGGCGAATAGATATTACCCAATCCCTTGAGAGAATAATTAATATCCCGATGGATTTGATATGGAATTCCTCCGGAAGCGGGTGTATCATCATCCGGCACTTGCGGAAAGGCTGCCCACTCACCATTATTATTTGTCTCAAAAAAGATATATGCCCGGGGATCATAAATGCCACTTCCATCGGTCGCATCGGTCTCCGAAAGCTGGTTCCAGATGGTCGAGCCCATCCGCAACTTTTTATGCTCCCGAAATGACCAGTGAACAGATTCATTTAGCCAGTCTAAATCAGCCGGATAAAGCCCCACATCTTCGCCTTCTTCAATAAGTGGCAAATCGCCTTCCAGTATTTCTTTTATTATGGGATTCGCAAAACCGGGATCTACTTCTACCATCCGTAAGGCATAACGCAAACGCAGAGAGTTGGCAAACTTTTGCCATTTCAACATATCGTTTTTAAAGAGATTATCAAACCCTGCAAAGCTCACATAATCGGCACCAGTTGAGGTTGTTGGAAATGGCAGAGTATTAATATTGTCATTTACCCATTTTAAATCTTCCAACAAAAATTTATAAATCTCTTCCTGGCTATCAAATGCAGGTTTTATTAAATCAATATCCTGAAATCCGCGACCGGCATCAAAGAAAGGCATGTCTCCAAAAAAATCAGTCACCCGAAATGTTTTATATGCCAAAATGGTCTTCACCATGGCACGCACATTTTGAAGTGCTTCCTGCTCGCCCCCATATTCGTCAAAGCGCGTTTCTAATTCCCGAATATTTGCCAGTGTCGAATAATAATTTGACCAGACTTCTTCGGTACCAATCGTAATATTCTGAAACGTTTCTGCTGTTAATGCCGCTAATTGTGTAACACCGTACAAGGTTTCATTGTGCAAATAAAATTGCTCATTCCAACCCAACTTCAACGACTCCACTACCGAGTTAAACAAAGGTCCAATATCTGTCTGCGTCGGAAAAAACGGATTCCGGTTTATATCTTCAAACCCCTTTTCACAGGAAATAGTACCGAGTAGAAAAAAGATTAGTAATATGTTTTTTAATTGCCGATTCATTGTTTTTTTTCTGTGGTTCTGTGGCCCTGTGGCCCTGTGGTCCTGTGGTCCTGTGGTCCTGTGAGTTAGTTGGTTAGTTGGTTAGTTGGTTAGTTGGTTAGTTGGTTAGTTGAAAATTACGTATTAAACTATAAACTATAAACTATAACCTCTAAACTATAATCTATAACCTATAACCTCTAAACTAAAAAGCCGCATTTATATTTAATCCAAAAGAACGCACTCCAGGAAAAGACGCCCATTCCAAACCCTGCGCATTTCCGGAACCATTAGCACCTTCGGGATTAATATTATCGGGCAGGGAAGAATAAATATAAAACAGGTCCCGGCCTACCAACGAAATTGTCAGATTCTGAAACACTTTTGTTTTTTCTGTAAATTTTTTCGGAAACTTATATGTCAAACTCACTTCCCGTAATTTCACGTAAGTATTGTCTAAAATACCCGGGGTGGATAAAAAATGTCCCCAACCACCGGCATTCGGAATGTATTTAAATAAATAATGTACCACCTTGTCATTTACCGTACCGTCTGCATACACCCCGTCTAAAATCACACCAACATCACGAATATTTCCATCCGGATCAGTGTATGGCAGGCCACCGCCTTCACGCTCAAGTAGTGTCTCCGGACTTTGGCCTGTTTGCAATCCAATCACATAGGATCCTGCATAAATATCGCCGCCCCACTTGGTATCCACCAGGGTATTTAAACTAAAACCTTTAAAGCCCATGCCCATGGTCCAGCCAGCCAGAAAATCCGGAGAAGCATTGCCGATTGGTACCCGGCTTTCCGTCACCAGATAATGGGTGCCGTCTTCATTTAGGATGGGCTGGCCGCTTTCCGGATGATAGATATAATCATATCCTATTATGGTGCCGTATTCATCGCCTTCCTGAACGGCAATTGCCGGGCCATTTAAATCCCAGATATTTGCTAATTCTAATATTTCGGCGCCATCGCCCAGGCTCACCACATAATTACGATTGCGATTTACATTCAAACCCGTTTCCAAATAAAAATCAGGTGTATAAACCAGCGTCGCATTAAGGATTAATTCGAAACCTTTATTTTCCAATTCACCTGAATTAATCCGAATAGTAGAAGCGCCGGATGAAGCAGGTAAAGGTGCATCCAATATCTGGTCAAAAGAATTGATATAATAATAGGTAAAATCAATATTTAGATTATTATTAAACAAGCCAAGAGTCGCTCCAAATTCATAGGAATTAGCTTGCTGGGGTTGCAATGCAATGGGTGGTATTACATTGGGCAAAGTGGCTGTCTGGCTTCCGCCGAATGCATTTGTTTCATACACGAAATTTAATTGAAACGGATCTGTATCACTGGCTGTTTGGGCATAAGCTCCGCGTAATTTCAAAAAATTCAACCAGGACAACTCCATATCGAAAGCCTCCGTGGCAATAAAACTCAGTGATCCCGACGGATAAAAATAAGAATTGTTATCCAGTGGTAAAGCTGAGGACCAATCATTACGGCCCGATAACTCTACAAAAAGATAATTTTCGTAGCTCAAATTTAAAAACCCGTATAGCGAGTTGATTTTTTTATTGTATCGCATTTCCGAAGGAATCGGAACATTTAATTGATCTGCATAATTATTAACGGAGAATAACCAGGGATTCACCCATTCACCAGATCCAATTTTAATACCGTATTGATTTCGGCTCCATTGGGTTCCGCCCAGAGACACAGATACTCCAATGGGAGAATTAAAAATATTTTCCTTCCGGGCATTTATTAAAAATTCATTATTTCGAACCACATCCCGAAGTAACTCATTTTCATATTTACCATCCTGAATACCTAAAATATCCGTCGGATTATTTCTGGTTTCAAATTGATTAAAATTCAGGTCCGTGCCCAGGCGTCCGCTTACACTCAGCCAATTGGTAATATCATAAGTTAAGCCCAAGGCTCCAATTAATTTATTTCGCTCCAGTATGGTATTGTTATTATAGGTATTCCACCAAAGGTTTGGCGGAGAAAATGTAAAGGGGTATTGCCCGTCATAATCATTTTGAGTGCCGTTGGGAAGGGTATTTAACTCCTGTTCCAGTCCTTTATAAGATCGGGGCCAGCTATACAATATCCCTTTCCCGAAGGAACTGAAATTATCATCTCCCAGGGTCGGGCTATTTAAACGGTGATAATTGACATAAGAAATTGAAATATCCGCTCGTACCCGATCGGAGACATATAGATTGGAGCCGATATTTACCGTCGTTTGATCAAAGTTACTATTGGGGATGATCGCCTCATGATCTGTACGTGTGAGGGAAACCCGCATACTTCCCAAATCATTTCCACCGGAAAAAGACAAATTATGGGTAGTCGTGCTGCCATTCGAAAAGAACTGCTTTAAGTTATCCGGCTGGGGATCAAAATTGCGCATTTCACCATCCCACCAGCGTATTTGTTGCCCTTCCATTTTCGGTCCCCAGGAAACGCCGGTAGAATAAAAGCCAAAGAGCTCTGTCGTTGGTTTCCCGAAAGGGCCATTGCTTGTATGCACACTTACCGGGTAAATAGGCGTTCCATCCGGATCCGTATCAAAGGTGGGTTCATTTAGGGTTACCGGACCGCCAGCGCCATATACATTTTGCACATCCCGGTAACGGTAAGGCTGAATGATTTTATGTTGTATAGAATAATCGACTCCGATTCCGCTGCGCTTGCTGCCTCGTTTGGTGGTAATTAAAATCACCCCATTCGCCCCACGCGAGCCATATTTCGCGGAAGCGGTTGGGCCTTTGAGAATATTGACACTTTCAATATCTGCCGGATTGATATTATTGATGGCCGAACCCCAATCCACTCCCCGGCCGATATCTTTAAGACCGGGTTCATTTTCGAGGGGTACCCCATCCACCACGATCAGCGGTTGATTATTGGCATTGATGTTATTGTTTCCACGAATGGTAATACGGGTAGTACCACCATCTACCCCATTGCCATTTGTCACCTGCACCCCGGCCGACTTCCCCTGAAGTGAACCCACCAGATTGGGTGCATTGGAAAGCGCCAGTTCTTCGCCACCAAAACTTTCGGTCGAATAACCGAGTTCGCGCTTTTGTCGCTTGATACCGAGGGCGGTAACCACTACCTCATCCAGTTGCCGGGCATCTTCTTTCATGGAGATCAGCAGTGTGCGCTGAGTCCCAACCTGTATTTCCTGTTTTTTATAGCCGATATAATTAAAGACTAAAACAGCCGACTCGCTGGAGACCGTGATCGAAAATTTGCCGTCCAAATCCGTACTGGTCCCATTGGTGGGAATATCCTTTTCGGAAATATTTACGCCGATAAGCGCTTCTCCTGTTTCATCTGATACGACTCCGGAAACAGCGATCGACTGGGCATTCAGCGAAAGCGCAAAAAATGCGGCGAATAGAAAGGTTAGGATGCCTTTTGTCATTCGATCCGGACAAACAAATACAGTTTTGAAAAACATCATATTCATTGATTTTCTGTCTTTGGATCTTGGGGTATGAGTAGAAAAAACGATTGGACCTTTGGGGCGAACACTACATACGGCATCAAGTTAAGAAAGAATTCTATTTTGGAGCTTCTCTGGCCGGGGATAATGCGATGGGGAATTAACGCAGACAGTAAAACCATCAAAAATCGGTATAACAATCAAAATACGTTTGAGTGAAACAGCGGATCCATGTACCGGAATACCTCTATTTAGTTTTCATCCTGCTTCTGGCCGGGTTCTTTGCATTCTATAAGCTAGGAATGCACCCGCTTGCCGAATTTGACGAATCCCGCAATGGTGTTAATGCTATGGAGATGCTCCAACATGGCCATTGGCTTCAATTACACTACGCAGGTGTTCCGGACACCTGGAACAACAAACCGCCACTACTGATCTGGTCCATCATTGCATCCTTTAAGTTTTTTGGGGTAAATGCTCTGGCATTGAGAATACCTGCCGCGCTTTTCATTTTGCTATCTGTACTCTATTCTTTCAAAATCTGTACCCTCTACCGATCTGCAAAATTTGCCTTCTGGGCTTGCCTCCTTTTAATTCCGATTGGAGGATTTATTGGCACACATACCGGTAGGACGGCCGACTTTGAAGCACCTTTGATTGGCTTTTTATTAGGCAGTACCTACTACTATTTAAAGTATCTTGATTTTGGGAATAAAAAAGGAATATTCTTTACAGCCCTGTTTCTGGGACTGGCATTTCTAAGTAAAGGGCCAGCCATGGCTATTTTCATTCCAGGCCTGATTTTGTACACTGTTTTAAGGGGGAAATTTCGCTCGGTAGTTTTCGACTGGAAAATCTACGCTGCACTCGTTCTGGTTGCTCTGTTTCCAATACTCTATTATTATGAGTTATCATTTCAGCAGTTGGATGGAAGCCAACAACTGAACAGGTTGGTATTTCATGATGTGGTGGAGCGATTTACAAATCAAAATTTTGAAAGTCCGCAATCTGATGCAGGCTATTTGTTCTTTTTCATTTTCCTGGATTCCTACTTCAATTTGTGGAATTACCTTTTTTATCTGATTCTTGCTATTGGAATCACACAAACTATCCGCCAGAAAATCAGCATTAAATCGTTGCCCAAGCACCCATTACTGCTGCTTGCTCTATGTATGTGGAGTACACAGGTTTTATTCTTCACCTTTGCAGCCACCACACATCGCTGGTATTTAGCTCCAATTTTACCCTTCATTACCATTACAACTATGTATGGGGTTTTTATTTTTTTGCGGAAGCCTGTTTTTCAAAGCCTGATCCTGGTGCTTCTACTTTTTTCATTTGGAAGGCGATTTCAGCAGATTAATAATCCGGCTCCTGCGCCAGAATTTATCCGTCAAAACTGCACTGCATTCCAATCTCTTGATGGGATCGTCATTATTGGCCACCCACCCAGACAAAACATACTCCTTGACCTATACTTTTGCCAGGAGAATATTTCTTATATTCAGAATTCTGAGCTTTCAACCCTGGTTCAGGAACCGGGCAAGGGCTACCTGACGAGCCGTGAAAACAGGGAACAAATAATAAAGATTCAGCCAGATTCAGTCCGATTTTTTTATTACTAAGATTCCGGCGCTTTCCTGGACAAAACAATGTGACTTTACCCGTATTTTGAGTCTATAATTACTCCCAAAAAGGATAATAACAGGTTTAAGCTTTATTTGAGCTTTTACACCTTAACTTTGAACAACTGCAACGCCTTTCCAATACTAAAAAACATGAAACAACTCGTTTTTTGCTGCTTCATTCTGCTGCTTTCCGGGACTACCCTTTCCGGACAAAAACGTGATAATGACTTTATCCGCCAGCAAATAGAACTATATAAAACTGAAGTGCGGGGCCCTTATCGGGATATCCGCTGGTTTTGTCCGGATGGCTCTTATGCCATGCCAAAAGAAAGTTGTGCTCAGCAAGGCGGCGTTCAACGGGCCCGTTACCGGGAAGATGTGATTAACCTGCATCGGACAAACCATCTGTATCTGGGACAAATCCTTGCTACTACGCCAAAAGAAGAGTTTTGGGATGCCCAAAACTATAACGCCCGACTCAAGCAATACCAGCTTGAAAAATACCTGCGGGCAATTGATGACGGCTGGGTGCTACAAAAAGCCCAGTACTACCGGGGAGCCTATCAAATTGAAGACGAAGAGACCTGGGGCATTGATTTTTTCAACTGGCTACTATCTACCGGAGAACCGCTGGAAAGTCAGTTCTTTCTGGTCAGGCAGGCTGCAAAAGACATTCCCCACAAGGGCGATGACAATAAAACACTCAGCGTACGGGCCGTTTCCAAAGCCATAGCGGATGCCTATCCCGCATTTATGGATTTGCGTGTAAAAATTCATGGACAACCGGAGGCTTCCGATATTCAGAAAGTGCGGGAATTTCGGGATTTGCATATGGCCAAGTTAAGCGCCGATCTTCAAAGTAAATTTGAGCTATTGATCACCGATATGCTGGATGTGTACCAGCCGGTAGATCTCAACAGCCTGAACCAATACCTCAAAGTACTCTCCAAAGACATCCCGATCACGCAGTCGTTGACCGCCTATATTTCCGACTTTGAAAATTATGCTGGTCCGGCACGTGCTATGGCAACTGCTGAAAAACTTGCCGAGATACGTCAGGAAATTAACACTATCAAAAGCCGGAAAGCCCGTCTGGCACTCATTGATCTTTCCAACGCCCTCGAAGAAATTTTCTTTTTGGAGGTCAATCGCTGGCAGCCCAAAACCCTAGAGGAAACCACCGATAAAATTTGTTATACCGGACTTGCCGTCATGGGTACAGGATTTATCGAACAATGGGAATGGGAAAAACTGGAAGGACAACTCAGCTTGCCCATTACCGAGGCACTTACGCTACGGGAACTCTATCAATACCTCGAACGATCCCGAAGTCTGATTGAATGGGGAACCGGTATGGTTAATGGCGTTTACAAAGACGTTGTCAATCAGTTTGCCGGATTTGAACCCCTGGCTTATGGGTTTTATGATGATCGCATCCGGGGATCGGTCTTATTGGCCCTGGGAAATGCCGTGGACGAATTTGGCACCTTCCTGGCAAAGGAATCCAAGCTGACCAACAAAGTGCTCGAAATGCCCGGACAAAGCACCGTACGCGGTTTGAATCCCGGCTTTGCCATGGGCGAATTGGTTGTAGTGACCCAAAACGAAAATGACATAGAAGTATCCAGCGATAAAATTTACATCTTCCATCATCCGCCTTCCGACCTGAAGCCAGTGGCGGGTATTATGACAGTAACCGAAGGGAACATGGTGTCGCATGTGCAACTACTTGCTCGAAACCTCGGCATTCCCAACAGCGTACTTTCGGCCCAAAACATGGAATGGCTCCAGCGCTATTCCGGTAAAAAAATCTTTTACGCAGTGTCAAATCAGGGAACAGTTATCCTGAAAACTACCGATCAGATGACCCAAGAGGAAAAGGCACTTTTTACTGTCAAAAAACGCCAGGAAGAACGCATCAGTGTACCCATTGAGCGCATAGATTTAAGTCAGACGCTTGCGCTGAATCTACAGGAAGTACACGCCCCTTCTTCCGGCGTAATCTGTGGGCCTAAAGCAGCCAATCTGGGCGAATTAAAACGGATGTTTCCGGAAAATGTAGTAGAAGGAATTGTACTTCCCTTTGGCGTTTTTCGCTCGCACATGGATCAGCCCATGCCCGGGCAAAACAGCAGTTATTGGGAATATCTCAACAGCGTTTTCCAAAACGCCAACAGTTTACGGCAGGCAGGACGCAGTGAAGAAGAGATCGAAACCACCGTTTTAGCCGGATTGGAAATCTTGAGGGAAGCCATAAAAAAAATGGATTTATTGCCTGCCTTTGCGGTGGATTTAGACCAAAAGTTTGAAGCCGCATTTGGCAAAAAAATCGGACAGGTTCCGGTATTTCTGCGCAGCGATACCAACATGGAAGATCTAAAGGATTTTACCGGTGCGGGACTTAATCTCACGCTGTTCAATGTTGTTGAAAAGGCCAAAATCATTCAGGGAATTAAGGAGGTCTGGAGTTCAGCTTACACCGAACGGAGTTTCAAATGGCGGCAACGGTATCTGCTCAATCCGGAAAACGTTTTCCCATCTATCCTCATCATTCCGAGTGTAGATGTGGCTTATTCGGGGGTATTGATCACCAAGGGCATTCCAACAGCTGATGGCCGGGATCTCACCATTGCTTTTAGCCGGGGTGCCGGCGGTGCCGTTGACGGACAGGCAGCAGAGTCCTACCTCTTAAACCACCTGAACGAAAACATCCTGCTCTCGCCTGCACGTGAGCCATCCTATCGACGTTTGCCTGTGAGTGGTGGTTCCACTATTTTGCCGGCAACCTTTGAGGATCCTATTCTGAACGTCCAGAATCTATACGATATCCGAATACTCACGCGCGACATTTACCAGAAAACACCAGCTCCGGAAGAGGGCACCCGAAAAGGTCCTTTTGATGTCGAACTCGGTTTTCTGGATGACCACATTTGGCTATTCCAAATTCGGCCTTTTGTAGAGAATAAAATGGCCATGAGCTCGAGTTACCTCGAAAGTATTTCCCCCAGAATCGACCGAAACTTGTTGGTTCGCATGGATAAACCTATAAAATAAACCCGATGAACCACCCGCGTTTCATACTTATTGTCGCTTTTATTATTGGCCTTTGTGGCAATAGTGCTGCGTATCCCATTGACGGCTATTCGCTCACTAAAATCCGGAGGTTATTGCGTCTGGAATGGATGCAAAAAGGGGAAATCCAGGAACCATTACAGCTCCCTGCCGGTAGTTTATTATCGGTTGAAGATATCCAGCTCAGCCTGATCTGTACCTCCAAAGGAGACAGTATGGATGTGTTGCCGGACATTGATCCGGAATTCCAAAAAGCACTCGACCGGCTTTTTCCAAACCTCCATGAGAGCTATTCTGTCGCTATTTTGGATATTACCCCGGGCCGGGCGACCCGTTATGCAAAAAGGCAGGAGATGCGGGGATTCCAACCGGGAAGTGTCGGCAAACTCGCCGTTATTACCAGTTTATTTACCGAGTTAGATAAACTATTCCCAAACGATTTGGAATCAGCTCAGGAGTTACTTCGTACAAAAATGGTGACCGGGCGAAACTGGGCTGTTTTTGATGAGCATACCGTTCCGTTTTTTGATCCGGAAACAAAGAAATTTTTCAAACGGCCGGTCAACGAAAAAGATGTTTTCTCCCTGTATGAATGGGCAGATCACATGCTTTCGGTTAGTAATAACGGGGCGGCAAGTGTGGTCTGGCGGGAAGCCATCCTGATGCGCGTATTTGGAGAGTGTTATATTGAAATGAACGAGGAGGAAGCAGATCATTTTTTCAAATACACCCCAAAATCGCAGTTGTCTGATTTGGCAGTATCCGTTGTCAACGACCCCTTACGGAAGCTCGGCATTACGCAGGACGAATGGCGGCTGGGCCAGTTATTTACCCGAGGTGCAACGGCCTACATTCCCGGAAAGGGAGGAAGCCTGGGTACGCCAAACGGGCTCATGAAATGGATGGTCGCATTAGAACGCGGACTGGTTATTAATCCGGAATCCAGCCTGGAGATCAAACGTTTGATGTATATGACAGATCGCCGTATCCGCTACGCATCCAACCGAAAATTAGCGGATGCTGCTGTTTACTTTAAGTCGGGTAGTTTATACAAATGCGATCGCAATACCATGCCCAATTGCGGAAAATACCAGGGGAATGTGGAGAATTACATGAACTCGGTCGCTATTGTAGAACACCCGGATGGAACGACTTATCTGGTGGCACTGATGAGTAATGTGCTGCGTAGAAATTCCAATAACGACCACAGTGCATTGGCGGCAAACATAGACGACCTGGTACGAGTGGCTCCACCCGTTAAGGCGCCTCCAGGTAACTAATTAGCTGCTGTACAGCCAGAAGCACCTCCTCGTCTTTGCTTGCTAGCAAGGCTTTATAACAATCCATTTCATCCGGGATCTTTAGGTTCAGGTCCCGAATGGCTTCTTCAGAGATAGAATCCAGCATTGCAGTTTCTACAATCGGCATCAGGATTTTTTTCAGGCCTGCATCCAGCAGATTATCCAGATAATCAATCGCATTGGCGCGTAGATCAGGCTGTTGACTCTGGATATTCTGATAAATAGAGATCACCTCTTCCGGCGGGTATTTTAATCCGAGTAATCGGAAAAGTCGTTCCAAGCCCTGATCCAGTTTTGTTTCGAGCAATTGGATCAGGCGCTGCCGAACAGCATGAATTTTCGCTTGTTGGGCTTCCGATTGTTTAGGGTTTACCGCATGCAGTTGTACATAAAGCGTGGTAAGTGTATCCTGATAAAGCTTCGCTTCTTTGAATAAGTGGGGCACCAGGTCTTTTTCATAAAAATGGAGATAGGGGTAATTGGTCTTGAGGCGATTGAGCGAGCGTAATGCTGATAATCGTACCCGGGAATCTTCATTTTTCAAAAACTGAAATAACAAATCGGCGGCTTCCTGAATCCCAAAATGTTCTACGACGAGACTGATATGTTGTAGCGTCTGATGTTTTCTATCCGACTCCCCTATATCTGCTGAGAGCACTTTCACTATTTCCGGACCGAAATAGATCAGAGCGGTTCGGGCGCTTTCTGCCCGGTTTCGAATCCCTAAGGCATTTATCAGTGCCGGGAGAAAATATTGATTCAGCGTTTCGCCTGCCGAAATGATTGCCTGCCGGGCTACTTTAATATTTTCATCCTCAAAGAATTCATCAAGCACAAAAAATAAACTCGGAATTCGGGCAATACCAATGGCTTTAATTAATCCGATTTTATGAAAATCCCGCCGATCCGAATCTGCGATAGCTGCCAATTCCTGATAAGCGGTTTGTAAGCGGTTTTCGAGTTGGAATTTGTATTTTAAAATCGGATTATCCTGACTTTCCTCAGCGAGACTGACCAGTGCTGCCGTGCGCACCTTATAATCAGGGTCATTCAGGTAGTCCGTCATAAAAGAACCTGCGGGATCTGGTGAGCGGGAGATCAGGTAATCAAAGGCCGCAATTTTAATTTTCTGAACCGGATACTTCGTAAAAGGGAGAATTTGATCTATGAGGTTTTGGCTTTTCAGGTAATACAATACCCGAATTGCTTCTTCCTTAACTTTGTTGGAAGGGTTATGTAAAAGTTTGACCAGGTCTTTTACAAAACGCTCATCCGGTTGATTTCTCATTTTTCGAAGCATCGAAATGATCTGGCCTTCTGTTCCTTTTTCCAGTGTTTTTCGAATGCCGCTCACCACCGAATCTTTTCGCAGATCCAGGAGTTTTCCTTCATTATTTTTTGGTTGCAGCACGTTCAGGCGAAAAGATTGCAGGTAGGAGTTTCGAATTTTCAGGACCAGGTATAACCAGCCGCCGATCAAAACAACAATCATAACACTAATGGCCTGGGTTGATAAATCCAGGCCATTGACCAGAAAAATCAGGATGAGTCCGCTCAGTCCGGTTGCGACACTATCAACGACCAGATCAATAAAGGTTTTTGTTTTCTTTTTTGTTTCAATTGGAATTGGGAGCGAAAGCAACTCCACGGCTGCCTTATTCACTGATTGTTTGAGGCTTCCATCGCTTGTTTTAATAAAAATGGCTGCCCATAGTTCGGGTACAAAAAAGACGAGTACGGCTCCGATTAAAATAGTAACCGGAAGGAAAAAGAGCGACTTACCAACGCCAAGTGTGCCCACCAATTTACGTGTTAGCAGCAGCTGAACAGCCAGGGAGATGACATTAAAATTGGAAAACCAGAAACCAAAAAAAGCGGTTAATTCATCCGGATCTTCAATACGTGCTGCAGCAATGGCGCTAAACTGATAATCCACCAGCTTGGCAACAATTACGCTGATTCCGATAATTCCGGCCAGGTAACTCAGGTGTGGCGACCGCCGAATGAGTTGTATGGGGTGATTGGTCTTAGCTATTTTCTTCCGTCTTTGGAATTTGGTCTGAGTACCGAGGGCATATCGTTTCCAAATCGTGGTATTGATCGGAATGCAAAAGACCAGCAAGCCCGCAGCAAGGAAAGGCAGGTTTTCGCTGCCTATGCTTTCTGCGAGAAGGGTTGTGATGTAGCCTCCAAAAATACCGCCTGCAATGGCTCCGGCTCCAATAAAACCAAACAAGCGTTTCGCTTCGCGGGCATTAAAAACCACGTTGGCTAAAATCCAGAATTGGGAGGCGGTAAGTACGCCGAAAATAGCGACCCAGGTATATAAGGCATAGAGCACCCAGCCATTAACGACCTGAAAATGAAGCAGAAAGCCAAAAAAGATAAACAGAAAAACGGAACCTACAAGGGTTCCTATCAGGATTTGATTGAGCGATACATTACCAAGAAACCGGGCATAGAGGGTAGAAATGATAACCGCAAAAACGGCTACAAGCACAAAGGCAACCGGCAGCGCTTCCACACCCATTTCCGACAAAAAAAGCCCATTAACGGTGGGCTTCACAATGAGCAGTGTAGAAACGATCAGAAAAATATTGAGTTGCATGAGCGAAGCCCGGGAAAATTCTCCCTCACGTATATCAAATACGCGCTTCAGAAATTTTATAAGGGCTTCGCTCATATTAACTCAGCAAATGCTATACCCGGCATGGATTTGTATTAAATTATAGGCCATGGGTATAAACTTCAAATATAACAATTGTTATGTCTGAAGTCTGAGCACCTTTTCGGCAACTTGCACCAAATCCCTTATAATTTGTTCGCCGTTTGGACTTTCAGCCAGAGCGACCAGAATATACCGCCGACGAGGATCTTCATCCCAAACGAGCACCGAGTCGCAATGAAATGCTTTCCAGGAACCCGATTTCCGATACAAATCCGCATGTGGTGCAATAACATCCAGGGAGCAGACAAACTTGTGATGCAAAGCCGGGTTATCCATGATGCTGAGCATCTGAATAGATCGCTCTCTATTGACAAGTTTTCCCATAGCCAATAAATAGTAAAATCGGCAAACCTGAGAAACTGTTGCAGCATGACTTAATCCCCTGAGAGGATCCGGATGGCGTTCGCCGCTTGCTGCATAGCGTTTTCCGACCCATAAACCGCCCCCATAATCTTCATCAAAAAGCGCATAACGGGGATCGGTCAAAACCGCTTCAATTTTGGCATACCCCAGACGATCAATCATCCGGGTGGAAGCCTGATTATTTGAATAGCAGATCATCAGGTTCATGTCTTCCGTCACTTCCGGAGTTTCTTCTAACTCACATTTTTGTATAGCATCCATGGCTGCCAGCAGGATGGCAATTTTCGGCAAACTGGCTGCATACATCATCTCATTGCCATTTACTCTGGCAAATCGTACCCGATAGGGATTACTCAAATCGACCAGACCTACTGCCAGTTTTTTATCCCGAATGAGCTGTGCCCATTGTGGATTTGCTTGTAGCTCCTTTTTCAGTCGCATTTCCATATTATCATCAACTAACTCCCGGAGTGGCTTAATCTGACTGTCAGGCAGGTCAAGCGGTAAACCGTTTTGGGCGGTTAAGTGTGTTGTTGCCAGCAACAACAACGGCAAAATCAACTTTTGCACTGTCGCAATCATTAAACGAGCATTAAAAGGTAAATAAAGTATGAAGAAATTGCCTTTTGATCGCCTTTCGGAGAACCGGATGATCGTCAAAAAACATCCGTGGTCGATTTGAAAAAGCCATTAAAGATAACAGAATTTAAAGCTCAAATGTTGGGTCGAATAAAAATTATTTTAGAGCCTTTCCAGCACTACTTTTTAGTCCTTTTTCCTCCATAACCAGGTAACCTTTTGCGCCTCTCCGGAATTCTAAAACAGCGATCCTAAAAGGTTTATCAAAGCAGGTTACAAGCCCTTGACATTGCCTGCGCAATCACTAATCTTTCACTCTTTCAAAAAACATCCTTATGAAAAACCTTTTCTTTTTGCTGGCGCTTTTGGGCGTTTTCGGTTGGACTTCCTGTTGCAGCGAATATACCGGATACGGACGCTATTCTTTACTGATTGATTGCCAAACAGTTACTATTGACGGCATTCCATATCAACTCACCCTGGCGCCCAACGGAACGGAATTGGCTATTGACGGCCACACTATTACACGGGGAATTCAGCGCAAAACCAGGCCCTGGTTATATGTACACAGTATTGATATGAGCACCAATACAGCCAACATTACTTTTGATGAAGGAAGTAAATCCAATTATCCTCTTTATACGGGTTCTAAAGCTTCCATCTTTAGTCCGTTTGACCATCCCTGGGATATTGAATATGCTACCTGTATCGCTTTTGCGAATGATTATTGGCTGGTCGCTCACCGCTGGGATGCAACGGGTGTCTATTTTGACCTGCAACTCAGAAACAACAATGATGATACCGATTGGACACTCGTTCAGGCAGATATTTTTGTAGCAAATGGAGGCGCCTCGGTAAACGTTCCGGAAATTGCAACCGACGTCACTGTAACTGCGCTTGACGCAACAGCAAAAACAGCAACTGTTGAATTTTCATTGTAAAAAATATTGAACGCACCTATTGACGCCAGAAGGCGCCTTAGGTGTGTTCAATATTCTCTTAATCTGCTGAAAAATTATTTTAGCGGACCTTCCCACAGTACCTGCTGGATGACCCATCTGTCATCAACTTTCGCCAAAAGAAGATAGTCTATTCCCCACCAGGCAGTTACTTTCGCGGAAGCGATATGATTGCCGACATCGAGAACTTCCACTTTTCGTGGGGCTTCTTTTGCGACAAAGCGTTGTTTGACCAACACATTCCGGGAATAATCAAGGGCTTCGGTGAAGGTCATTTGACCATCCGATTCATAAACACCCGTTTCTTTGTTTTTCCAGTACCCAAATTTCAGCAGATCCGGACTTAAACTTCGAATAATTTTGGCGGTATCCCCTTGATAAAATCCATCAATATAATCCATACAAGCTTGTTCTACATCGGGATGCTGACTCGCTTGGGCGTATAGAGATTGAACGGCCAAAAACACGGAAAATAAAAGCAGGTATCGTTTCATTATGCAAAAACTTTGGGTGAAAAACTACCTCAAAGACCCTTAGTATGTTATGGAGTTGCATGGCTCATATCTTACTTCCGTACCAGCTTCTTCTGCATTACCTGCCCTTCATGTTCTAAAAGCAACAGATAAACGCCGGATGCAAAATCATTAAATGTCATTACTTCGATAAACTTATCCCGGTTTTTCTCCCAGGTTCCAGTTTGGATCGTCACGCCACGCAGATCCGTAATCTGCCAATTGATAGTACCAATCCATTCGTTTTCCAATTCCACCACAGCGTTGCGGGAAACAGGATTAGGGTAAACAGTAAGTGCGCCCTGCTCAAACGCCAATTGCTGCACCCCTACCGGCCCCTGGTACTCGTAAGCACCTGCGTCAACTGCATCTACGCGCGCATTTCCGTCCAGATCAAACTCCGGGGCACCAACTGCAATACCTGCATTTATGGCCGGACTACCCGCCATTACATGAAAATCGAAGCCAAAAGGATCAACAAACAAAGGGTCTCCAGAGTCATTTACATCTGTAGCCTGCGTCAGGACTAATTCGGTCGATAAGTCATCGCTCACATTTCCTCCGTTTGAAAGCAACTCAGGTGTGCCGCCTTCTATTTCATAATTATCGCCTAAGACAGTTGAAAGGAGACAATTTTGCAGCGTCATGGTCGTACTGGCGTTGTAATCGCTTGTCCATTGGGCAATACCCGCACCAATCGGACTGGCATTATTTCCGATAGTCGTATTTATAATCGAAACAGCCGAACTATTATCATCCGTTACATTATTTAGAATCGCACCACCGGCACCGTCCGGGCTGGCATTATTCATAAACAGACAATTGCTGATAGTAGCATCTATATCAGACAGGGAGATCGCTCCTCCTTGTACACTGGCCTGATTAAAATTAAAAATGCAATTATGTAGATCTAAAATGGACTCTTCAATAGCATCAAATTCACCCATAAAAAGGGCGCCGCCGTCTCCTCCAATATTTGCCTCAAAGTAAGAATCACTTAGTGACAAATTCGGACCAGTGGATACATTTATTGCCCCTGCCCCGTCGGTTGCTAAATTCCCCTTAAAGGAACTGTTGCTTATCACTACATTGGTCGTATCGTTTTGCAGATACATGACCCCGCCATAAGCAGCCTCGTTTTCCTCAAAAAAACAATTATCATAATTGACATCTGCCTTAAATCCATTAATCACAGCTCCTCCACTGGTGCCTGCAATATTACCGGTATAGGTATTCCCCGTAAGGGTGAAAAAAGAATTCTCGCCGTAACAATTGTGGGCGCCGCCGAAAGTGGCACTACCATTTGTGAAAGTCGTATTAGCTACCACCACTTCCTTATTGGTACCACCAAAAAAGACATGCCCGCCGGAATTAACCGCCGAATTTTGATTAAACATACAATCAAGGATTGTCATGCTGGCATTAAAGGAGTAGATCACACCTCCACCCCAATCCTGGGCAACATTTCCTTCAAATGTGCAATTTTCAAAAATCAGATTATTGGCATCAATACCGGCTTCGGCCCCATCATGGTACATGACACCGCCATTTCCGCCCACATTATTCAGAAATTGCGAATTGGAAATACTTATGCCCGTGCTTTGCCAATTAAAAATGGCTGCACCAAAATCTGCAAACCCTACTGTTTCATTATTTTCGAATAAACAATTGTCGAGGTTTACATCCGTACAAAAGTTGCAATAAAAGGCACCACGTACGGTAGCATTATCTGTAAATGTACAATTATCCAGGTAAACTCCGTCCAATTCGCGCACAAATATCCCGGCAGATTGGGAGCTCGAACGGTTGTTGTAAAAGTTGCAATTTTCAAAGCTGCTTCCATCCCCTCCTCCGCCTTCCGGCGAAACATAAACACAGGCTCCGGAACGGCCAAAATTGCCCGTAAAATCACAATTGGCAACCCCTATGGTGCTGTAGGCAAAAATGCCACCTCCTCTGAAAAAGTATTCGTCCTGTCCACTAAAATCGCTGGTGTGTCCGCCTCGAATCTGAAAGCCGTCAATTACCACGGGGGTCCCAATCAGGCTATCCACATATATGACATGCTGGACATTATCTGTTTTATTATTATCAAAATCATCCTGTATATCATCTCCTGCGATATCGCCACTTAATATGGTGAGGTTGTTTGCATAATCCCGGTCGGCCAGATTTGACTCAGATCCGTCAAACCCTCCATAAACCTCCACTACTCCCTGTATTCGGAAGGTCGCTGAAGAATCGCCGCCAGCCGGTGTATAAACCCCCTGCGCCACCCATATTTGCCCGGAGTTGGTATTATCCAATGCCATAGACAATGAAGTATAGGCATTCATCCAACTGGACCCGTTGTTACTTCCTCCGGCAGCGTGGTTCACATAAGTGATCTGACCAAAAACGGTGATGCCCGGAAAAATAAAAAAGCAGGCTATCAGATAGTAATTCTTTAATTTCATAACAATACTTTTTGGTGTAATAGATATACCCAAACGAAAGTGGTTTGGGCTTTTTATCTTTTTCTTTTTCCGCCCTACAGCTTTAAAAATACTCTCCATAGCTAAGGCTATGCCTGTGTTTTTTGCCTTGTAGTCCAAAAAAATAAATTTGTTAAAATTTGCCAGAA
>JAGQWR010000048.1 GCA_020437105.1 Saprospiraceae bacterium | reverse complement strand
AAAAAATCCATCCCAAGAGAAAAAAAGGGATGAGTCTGAATTTCATTAGCTTTCTTAACTTAAGCAAAAATTTGGGAGCTATGGCATCACAGTCGAGAAGAGATTTATTACACGAGATTATTTTTGAAGCGGATACACCTACCGGAAAGCTGTTTGATGTGGTTCTGCTCCTCTTAATAATCCTCAGCGTGTTTGTTGTCATGCTGGAGAGTGTCAATAATTTTCCTCTGAAAGTATATGATTATTTCCATGTACTCGAATGGGCCTTTACGATCATTTTCACCATAGAATACATTTTACGGCTATATGCAGTTCGAAAACCTATGAAATATGCCTTAAGTTTTTTTGGGGTAATTGATCTGCTTGCCATCTTGCCGACTTATATCAGTTTATTTCTGGCTGGATCACACTACCTCCTGATCATCCGCGCGCTTCGACTACTTAGAGTATTCCGGGTTTTTAAACTGGGCCAATACCTGAATGCCGGAAACGTAATTATGGCTTCCCTGAAGGCGAGCCGCTCCAAAATTTCGGTCTTCTTGTTCTTTATCCTGCTCTCTGTTATGATCATTGGTGCGCTGATGTACCTGGTGGAAGGAGGAACCAATGAAGGATTCTCCAGCATCCCCAAAAGTATTTACTGGGCAATTGTAACCCTCACTACCGTTGGATTTGGGGATATCACGCCCCAAACCGGTCTGGGGCAATTTCTATCGGCAGCAGTTATGATATTAGGCTACGCAGTAATTGCCGTACCAACGGGAATCGTTTCAGCAGAATTCATCCGGGGCGACTCTGGCCATAAAATGCTACAAAATAATACACAATCCTGCCGCTATTGCGGAAAGGAAGGCCATGATGATGACGCTACTTATTGCAAATACTGTGGAGAAAAACTAGATGCGGACTAGGTTTACCTGACTACTGGAATCGTTTGGGTGTTCTGGCTGTGGCAAATAGCCTGCGAATGCTGTATCGCCCACTGCCATTTACCCAGATCATCAACAAGCCTCCTGTAATACCAATGTTTTTCATAAAAAGGATAGCCTGTAAACGCTCTTCAGATGGCGGGTCATTCCAAAAACTGTGCACGATAAATGTCACAGGCAACCAATAGAGAAGTACCAGGAAAACTCCAAGTCCGGTGCGGTAGCCGATCAAAATCAATATACCGCCCAACAAAAGCAATAGTATTGCCCCGATCAACAAAAGATCCTGATTCCATTCCAGGTGGTAATAGGTCATTTTAGCCTTCGTTTCCTTAAAATAGAATATGGAATCATAGGCCTCATACAGAAAGATGAAAGCCAAAAATATTCGTCCGATCAGGTCAACAATATCTTTCATATTCAGGTTTTCGCAATTTGCCGCAAGGTACTAAGGAGATACGCAATTTTATCAGGTAAAATGCTTCTTATGAAATATGAATGCTGAATTTTGAATGGTGAATTTTTAGTTCGCTGCGCGAAGGTTTAAAGCGTTTGAATCCTTTTAGGCGTTTAAAACGTAAATCCGTCGATTCGTCATAGACGAATTTATAGACCTTCGACCATCAAAATTAACCCAAACCATAAAACTGAGCTACCGCGCCGGCCACATTTTGGCCATCCATTGCTGCTGAAATGATCCCCCCGGCATAACCGGCACCTTCACCTGCAGGAAACAGTCCGCTCATGCCGTCATGCATATAAGTGGACGAATCTCTGGGTATTCGTACCGGAGAGCTTGTGCGGCTCTCTGTACCAATCACATTAGCCGATTCGGTGAGATACCCTTTCATTTTCCGACCAAAGACCTGTACGCCCTGCTTTAAGCGGATAAAAATTTCAGTGGGCAATAATGCTTTGAAATCAGCAGAAAGTAATCCGGGGATATAAGAGGTCGCATTTAGATCTGCCGAAACTTTTCCGGAAACAAAATCAGTGAGTCGCTGTGCCGGAGCCTGCTGCCCCCCGGTGCCAAAATCAAACATAGCACGCTCCACAGATTCCTGAAATTTCAAGCCGGCAAAAATACCGTGAGCCTTAAACGGGGCAAGGTCTGCTTCCTCCACAGCCACAACAGTACCGGAATTGGCAAATGGTGAATCCCGGCGGGATAAAGACATGCCATTTACCACAATTTCCCCGGGTGCAGTAGCAGTCGGAACAACAAGTCCGCCCGGGCACATACAAAAAGAAAACACACCCCGGCCATCCACCTGACAGGCAAGCCGGTAAGATGCCGCCGGTAATCCTTCTGCGCGTGGAGCCTGATTATATTGAATGGAATCGATCAGCGATTGTGGATGCTCAATACGCACCCCCAGCGCAAAAGGTTTTGCTTCCAGCCGGATTCCCTTTCGATTCAGTAAGTAATAGATATCCCGAGCCGAATGCCCGGTGGCCAGAATTGTTGCTTTTGCCAGGCGCTCTTCCTGTTCGTTAATCACCACACCCCGGATGTGCCCCTGCTCAATTATTAAATCCGTAAGCAGAGAATCAAAATGAATTTCCCCACCAAACTGTAAGATAGTTTGGCGAATATTGGCTACCACCTGTGGCAGTTTGTTGGAACCAATATGCGGATGTGCATCAACCAGAATGTCGGAAGACGCCCCATGCTCCACTAATAAGCGAAGAGCTTTATAGATGTCGCCGCGCTTATGCGAACGGGTATATAACTTCCCATCTGAATAGGTACCTGCTCCGCCTTCACCGAAACAATAATTTGAATTTGGATTTACCAAATCCTCTTGCTGAATGGCACGTAAATCCCTGCGGCGAGCCTGCACATCTTTTCCCCGGTCAAAAAGGATGGGTTTTAAGCCTAATTCAATAAGCTCTAAGGCTGCAAAATAACCTGCCGGACCAGCACCAATAATAATCACTTCCGGTTTTGCAGAAACATCCTGAAATTGATCCAGCAAAACAGGTTCCCCCTTAAAAGGCTCATCCAGATAAAGTTCTATCCGCAAACGAAAAAAAGGAAACTTACTCCGGGCATCCAGCGATCGACGTACCAATCGAAAATCCCGCAGGGTACCAGATTCCCGGGCTGCCTGCCGCTCAACAGCCTGCCTGATCCGCTCCTCATTCTCTGCCTGCTCCGGGGGGAGTTTTATTTCTATGGTTTTTATCAAAAGAGGTAGGTTGTGTTCGCTTTGTTCGCTTTGCGAAGGTTAGAGGTTAGAGATTAGAGATTAGAGATTAGAGGTTATAGATTATAGGTTATAGATTATAGGTTAGAGGTTGCGCCTCGTTCAATCTATTCTTCTCAACTGGTTGTCACCTGCTCGTTCGTAAGACTCAGGTACAAAAACTTTGGTACGCACAAACTCATAACATTCTGTTCCGTGATACTGAATGGGATTTCTTTCCTGATCAGTGGATTCCAGGGTCATTCCCTCTCCTTCAGTGATCATTGTGATTTCATAGCGATGTTTTTCCTCGATAAAGAATTTTAAAATTTCCGGGGAAGCATCGTACAACTGGATAAAGGTCTCAGTCAAGATCTGGTTACCAGACCATGATTGCAACTCGTATTCTTCTTCCAAATTGATCGTAATATTAGTCAGATCAGCCGGATCGAAGGTTTGATGAATAACTTTTTCCAGTTGAGCATGTGCTGAATAGCCTAAAAAGGCTGCAGGAATAAGCAGGAGGAATTTTCTCAACATATCAATTTTAATAAATGCAATACAAAAATAGGATAATTCCGGAAGGTATTGCGGGAGTATAACGCAAACAAAAAAGCGGAATTGTTTGGCAACAACTCCGCTTTCTCTTCTTTCGAATAAATCAAATCAGCGCTTATAGGAAGCAGCTGCCTCTTCGGGTAATTCTACATCGAGGCCTCTTGGAACATAAATGATGTAGGAAAATGATTCTTGTAATTCCTGACCACCAACTGTTACCTGCTTGGCGAGTGCCGGGATAGACACTTCATAAAGTCCTTCATTGCTCACCCCTTTCGGACTGTAACGACCTGCCTGAACCAAGGAACGCAGAATTGTATCTGTGGCATTGTGCAAGCGAATGGTTGTTTGGATCCGAATGACCGGATCATTCCATTCAATAATTTCAACAGGACCACTCATATCAAAAGATACGGCATAATTTGTGCCGGGATTGAGGGATTGAACAAGTGTTTTTTCAACCTCCTGTGCTTGAAGCTGTGTGGCAGCTCCAAACATCATCAGTAATGCTAGGGTATATATTCTGCCTTTCATAAGCGTAGGATATTTTGGTTCCTTCAATTTACGCATTTTTTGTCAAAAAGTCAATAGGCCAGGCTTAAAAAGAAGCCGTAACTTCTCTTAATCTGACTAGTTTTTCTAATAAAGGTTTAAGTTGATTCAGCGGAAGCATATTTGCGGCATCCGATTTAGCCACAGACGGATTTGGATGCGTCTCCATAAACAATCCATCTGCACCTACTGCGATTGCGGCCCGGGCGATGGTTTGTATCAGCGCCGGCTTTCCGCCAGTGACCCCACTACTTTGGTTTGGTTGCTGAAGCGAATGGGTACAATCCATAATAACCGGTGCACCAAAACTTTGCATCACCGGAATGCCCCTGAAATCAACTACCAGGTCCTGGTAGCCAAAGGTGGTGCCGCGTTCGGTCAGCCAAACCTTATCATTTCCCGAATCAACTACCTTTTGAAGCTGATATTTCATGATCTCCGCACTCAAAAACTGGCCTTTTTTGATGTTTACCACCTTGCCGGTATTTGCTGCGGCGACTAATAAATCTGTTTGCCGACAAAGAAAAGCCGGAATCTGAAGGACATCTACGAAAGGAGCCGCCATGGCTGCTTCTGCCGATTCGTGGATGTCTGTTGTTACCGGCATCCCCAACTTCTGCCCTACCTCGCCTAAAATTTCTAAGGCTGCCAGATCACCGATCCCGGTGAAAGAATCCAACCTCGAACGATTTGCCTTTCGATAAGACCCCTTAAAAATAAAGGGGATCGAAAGCTTGTCGCAGATTTCGGCTACCTCTTCTGCAATTTGAAACGCTGTATCACGATCTTCGATCGCACAGGGTCCCGCAATCAAAAAGAAGCGGCCGGAATCTACATGTGCTATATTAGGCAAATAGTGCTCGAGTTGCATAACCTAAGGTTTTTCCGAAGGTACCCAAATTGGACCTAAAGGCGAATCTGAATACCTGTGTTAAACAAAGAGATACCATAACCGATCTCTCCGAAAACACCAATGCGCTTAGTAGCAAACCAGGTACCGCCAACAAAACCACTAGGCAATAATTTTGCCTCCGGTTTTTTATACTTGTATGGCGCATCTTTGCTCGGACCAAGTTCTTTTGGCTCACCGGCATTTTCTCCCAGTTGAATTTCCATCACCTGTGGCATGGTATAAGACAACATGAATCCGCCATAGAGGTCAAATCGCTCAAAGTGATCTGTGTGCACCGCACCGCGTAATCCAACAACCAAGAGGTCATTTTCATATTGTACCAGGATACCGTCTGCCAACACCTGCTCGCGGGAAGTAGCAGAGGTGTATCCACCATATGCACTCAGGCTAAACATATCAGTAACCCGATAATCTAAACTCAAACTTAGCGGAATTACATTGGTAGTGGCACGGTCGGCCATGTAGGTAGGAACAAGGCCAACACCGGCAGAAACCGTAAACTGTCCTTTCTCCGCTTGAGCAGATAGATTTAGGGATAACAGACAGCTTACAAAAAGGATAAAAGTGAATTTCTTTGCGTTCATGGTCATTTCTAAATTAGCTATGGGATATTATGATCTAGTGTATGATTATTTAGAACGCAAAGGTATGTGGAATGTTGTTCCGGATCAACAGTAATTCAAAATTTAATTTTGAATTAACGACTAATTAGTATTTATTGAAAAATTTAATTCTGTTTAATGGTTTTTTGATTTTACTAAATTTTATAAAACCAAAATAAGCCAAATGCCGTTTGGTAAGACATTCGCTTCTTGAAGCAATATTTTTTTACACCAAAAAACGGATTTGGAAGGTATCTGACAAAGCGGAAACCGGGCAGGAATTTTTAATAGACTTGTCCAACTGGAGCCTCAATATGCAGGCATTAAGATCTCATGGCATCTACCGGATTCATCCGTGCAGCCTGGTAAGCCGGAATAAAACCAGATAAAACCCCAACTACAACAGACCATACTATCCCGTAAATAATATTACCTGTTGACAGGTAAAAATCAAGAGGCAGGGCTGCGCTGAGTGGTATAGTGATCAGATAAACAAACAGCAGACCGAATAAGCCACCAATAATACAGAGGATGACGGATTCGACCAGAAACTCCATCAGGATGATATACTGTTTAGCTCCGAGAGCTTTTTTGATGCCAATAATACTGGTCCGCTCCTTCACAGATACAAACATGATATTCGCAACTGAAAACATACCGACCAGCAGCGCAAAGATTCCGATAAAGAGACCGGCAAGGTTGATCACCCCAAAAATGTTATCGAGGATATTCGCCAGGAGAGACACATTGTTTAGGGCAAAATCATTCTCTTCCCGTGGACGAAGCCTGCGGTGAGCACGCAGCGCACCGGTCAGTTCGTCTTTTAATTCCTGGATTGACACTCCCTCTGCGGCCTTCACATTGACGGAAGAACCAAAAGGGTTGTTGTTTTGAATATTGGATATTTTTGAAGCGGTACTATAGCCCAACAGCACCACCTCATCAAAATTCATGACCTTCAGTATATCCCGACCTGATTGTTTGATAACACCTACCACTTCCAGCTTATGTCCCATTAGCCTAACCTCCCGGCCAACCGGGTCGATAGCCCCAAAGAGCTGTTCTGCCACGGTATGCCCGATTACCACCTTATTCGATCCATAATGGTATTCGCTCGGCGTTAAATAGCGCCCTTTCTCAAATTCTAATTTAAAGAGGTCTGCACAATCGTAGGTGACGGCCAATACAAAGGCCCCTTCCACACTGCTGGAACCAAATTTCAGGGTTTTCTCTCCAATAAAAACGTGGTAATCTGCCAGACCTGCGGATGTAACCCGTTCGCGGATTAACTCATAATCCTCATAACTTGGATTAGGCCGACGCTGATATTTCCAGAAATTCTCTCCAGGGTCCTCATTCCAGGGCATTTTTTGGATATACAACACGTCATCGCCCAGCTTTTCTATGCTTCCGCGAATATTGTTTTCCAGTGAATCAACTGCCGATTGCACCCCAATGATACAGAAGATCCCGATCGTAATGCCCAGTAAAGACAGAAAGGACCGCAGCTTATTGGCGCGCAATTGCTGGAATGCCTGAGCAAAACTTTCAAAAATAATTTTTAGGAGAACCCTCATCCGATGGATTTTGACCACACAAATATACTATATCCCAATGCATGGTCTTTAAGCATTCGATAAACGACCTAAAAAACACTACAAACGAGACAAACAAAAAACGTAAAAACAGGCTAAACAGATTTAATAACCGAAAAACCCTCCTTTAACCATTGAATTTTTATCTTTGTTGCCCGGTTTTATAACCTGTCCAGGGAACTAATTATTACTAGTTCGCATTCTTATCATTATTGACCCAGAAAGTAAAGTAGCTGCAATACATGAGGACTAAACTGTCTCAATTCGTTTTCGACCTACCTGAAGAGCGCATCGCAAAATATCCAGCCAAAAATCGAGACGAAAGTCGATTAATGGTACTCCACAAGGATACCGGTGAAATTGAACACCGCGAATTCAAGGACATCATTGATTATTATGATGATGGCGATTCGTTTATTTTTAACAATACAAAAGTTTTTCCTGCCCGCTTATATGGCAAAAAGGAGAAAACGGGTGCCCGTATTGAAGTTTTCTTACTGCGGGAGCTAAACCCGCAGCAACGTCTATGGGATGTGCTCGTTGATCCTGCCCGGAAAATTCGGGTGGGCAATAAACTCTACTTTAGCGATAATGAAGGCAATGACATATTGGTTGCCGAAGTAGTGGATAATACGACCAGCAGAGGCCGTACCATCCGTTTTTTATATGATGGATCTGATGAAGAATTCACTTCAGAGCTCCACAATCTGGGTAATACACCGCTGCCAAAATATATCGATCGACAAGCTGAAGACCTTGATAAAGATCGCTACCAAACCATTTATGCTAAAGAAGTAGGTGCCGTTGCTGCTCCAACAGCAGGACTCCACTTTAGCCGCGAATTGCTGAAACGTTTTGAGATCAAGGGCATTAACTTTGCCGAACTGACCTTACATGTTGGCCTGGGCACTTTCCGCAGTATTGATGTGGAAGACCTGAGCAAGCACAAAATGGATGCCGAATTTTTCCGGATTCCACAGCAGGCAGCAGAGATTGTAAACCAATCGAAACTCAACCGCAAGCGCATCTGCGCAGTTGGTACCACCTCCATGAGATCAGTCGAATCAGCCGTTTCCGCAGAAGGGCTGCTGAAAACAGCCGATGGCTGGACAAATCTCTTTATTTATCCTCCTTACGATTTTCATATTGCAGACAGCATGGTCACCAATTTCCATGTACCTAAATCCAGTTTGCTTATTATGATCTGTGCTTTCGGAGGATATGATTATGTGATGAATGCTTATGAAGTTGCCATTAAAGAGAAATACAATTTCTTTAGTTATGGCGACGCGATGTTGATCATTTGATTTAGCAAGCAGTCAACGACAAGCTTCTAATCTGTAACCTTACAAAAAGTGGGTTCTACTGTCCCAACCGACGTTCAATCGCTGTTTGGCCTGCATACGTTTATTCGGCAGGTCTTAGCACTGAATTTCCAGGAGGCAGTCTGGGTCCGGGCAGAAATTGCATCTGCTCAGGAGGTACGCGGACATATATTCCTCAATTTGGTGGAAAAAGCGGAGGCGCAGGTACGCGCACAGGCTCCCGCTGTGGTTTGGATGACCACCTACCGAAAACTACGCAGGCAATACGGCAAACGATTAGAGGGCGTTCTCCAAACCGGCATGGAAGTTCAACTCCAGGTAGAGGTGAATTTCCATGAGCAGTTCGGTTACAAACTGATCATTCAGGATATTGACCTGGAATTTACCATAGGCAACCTCGAGCAAAAGCGACTGGCAACCATTGAAAAGTTGCGCGCAGCCGGTTTGCTGGAAAAAAACAAAAGCCTTCCCCTACCCCGGGTAATACAGCGTATTGCGCTTATCAGCAGCCCCAATGCTGCCGGGCTTGAAGACTTCCTGCAACAAATTCGGGAAAACGCTTACGGTTATCAATTTAACATCGAATTATTCCCGGCTTCGGTTCAGGGTGAAAATGCGGTAAAGGATATCCTGCACCAATTTCAGGCAATTCGCCGAAAGGCAGACAAATTTGATTGCATCGCGCTCCTGCGGGGCGGAGGTGCCAGAACAGATCTCCTGGCTTTCGATGAGGAAGCCCTTTGCAAAGATGCTGCCGAATTACCACTCCCCCTGCTAAGCGGCATCGGACATGAGCGCGATGAATCTATTCTGGATCTCGTTTCCAACAAGTCTCTAAAAACACCAACGGCTGTCGCCGAATTTATTCTCAGCCACAATGTCACCTTTGAGGCAGAAATATTAAATTTTGAACAGGAAATCCTGGATATAGCTCAATCAAAATCGCAAAATCAGCGATTGCTGCTTTCCAGAATAGAGGATCGACTGGAATCGATTATTTCGAGGAGATTCCAAAAGCACCGCTTTGATTTAACGCAAATGGCTGATCGAATACAGGAAAAACTATACTACCGTATCCGGATAGCAGGCCTGGAATTACACAAGACACAGGAAATATTACAGCTTCTCGGCCCGGAAGCAAGTCTCAACCGTGGCTATGTGCGCTTGACGAATGCCAAAGGAGAAGCGATCATTAGCCTCAAGCAGATCAAACAGAATCAGGAACTTCAGACCGGACTAAAAGACGGAATCCTTATCGTGAAAGTTGACCGAAAAAAACAAACATGAAAAAGCTGACATCCTATGAGGCGGCTTACGCCGAATTGCAAGAAATTCTACAGCAGGTTCAGGATGCTGATACCGGATTGGATGATCTGGAAAAATACATGGAAAGAGCAAATGTGTTAGTGGAGTTTTGCAAAACCAAACTGCGGTCACTTGAAAGCAAGCTCGATGAATTCCAGCCAAAAAAAACAGGTCAGGACTCCCTGGAGTCCTGACCTGTTTCGATATTATTTTAATCGAATATCTTACCTTCCAACTATAACCCGTTCTGTAACAACACCATTGGTTGTTACAATAGAAATCAGGTAAACACCTGAAGCCATGTCGGCCGTTGGAATAAGCGTTTTGTTTGCGCCGTTTTCAAATGAAGCAGCCATTTGATACACAGCTCTGCCATCTAATGCGCGTACAATGAGTTGTCCTTCGAAAGAAGCACTCGCCTGAACGTCAACCACTAAATCAGCACCAGCGGCAACCGGATTCGGCATAATTGTCCAGTTTGCTACTTCTGTAACTTCATTAACAGCTACTGCATCCGTGGTATTGAACGTACCTGAAGCACTAAACACCGGGCAAGTGAAGTAGGAATTTGCAGGACGAACACGCCAGAAATATTCTTTGTTCTGAATAAAAGGACCATCAACACTCTTGAAGGTTCCCCAAACCAGAATGCGCTCTGGAACCAGGTTGAAATTTGCATTAATATCATATTCCAGAATGTAACGATCAGCACCGGCAGACGCACTCCACTTGAAGTCAACCGTATTATAGGCAATCTCCACCCCATTGACCGGATATTCAAGTATAGGCAACTCAGTGATCTCTTCGGCAATCGGAGTAAAGTCTGTTTCAAGTGCTGTTCTGCTTGCCACGTCTGCTAATACCAGACCGATTTGCTGTGCAGTAAATTGGTAGGACGAACAGTTTTGAAAATAACTCATAAAGTTATTTTCCATCGGATCCATCGAATCACCGTTTGGATCTAAACAGGAATAATTATACACACAGTCATTATTATCAAATAAGCCAAAATTGTAATCGGCAGGCGTATCACAAAGGAAATCGCCGGAAGTGTCGCAATTAGAACCATCTGCCAATTCTACATCTACCGGCTCACCGTCTTCCAGAGAAGCACAAGGCGCAACTGTAGAAGAAACCGGGCTACCGTGAATAGAAGCATCCCATGGAGAACACTCCCAACCGTTGAAGGTATGAAGCAGGCTGAAAAAGTGGCCAATTTCGTGAGCCAGTGTAGAAGACGAAGCGTTCACCTCCGCACGACGGCAAATAATCCAGTCATAATTCGGGTTGTAATAAGCCAGTGTCGTTCCAGGATTTGGGCTGGTATCGTCATTTGCAGAATTCCCAATATAAATATTCATCGCACGGGGTTCTTTCCGGCTATTCAATAACAACAGGTTATCTTCCGGATATTCCCAGGCAACCGAATTATTGATATAGTCAAAACCCTGATAGATATAAAACTGAACACCATGTTCGGCGTAAGCCTCATTTAAATAACAGAGCGCGTCAAACACCTTATGCTCCTCCACCCGAAAGCTTCCGTCGAGCTTAGAGATCAGGTGAAATTTAATCGGCACATAGGTTTCACCTTCCCGGAAATTTACAGCCAGTTCAGCCGCTGCCTTGTTTGCCAATGTACGCTGAATCATATCAGCAGTAGGCACAAAACCACAATTCCCTTGTGATTGAGCCCAAAGTCCTTGTCCGGCAAATAGAATCAGAGCCAGAATGAGCATATAACGTTGTTTCATTTTTAAGCTTTAAATATTTATCAAAATAAAAAATTTCTAATCTAAGAGTAAAAGTAGGAAAAATCCGAGGGGGGGTATGTCTTTCGGCCGCCAATTCTTTTTCCCAAGCTCCCAAAAAATACCTAATTTTGTGGCGTTTTAAAAAAACCAAAAAATACCAGAGTCCATGAGTAAAGTTACCGTTGTAGGTTCAGGGAATGTTGGTGCCACTGTAGCCAACGTATTAGCCCATAAAGATGTCGTTAAAGAAGTTGTACTTCTTGATATTAAAGGAGACATGGCGCGCGGCAAAGCACTTGACAGCTGGCAGCAAGCCCCTATTGATTATTACAGTACTTCATTAAAGGGTACGGATGATTATGCAGATACTGCTAATTCTGATATCGTAGTCATCACCGCCGGAATACCACGCAAGCCTGGTATGAGTCGCGATGATTTGATCGCTACCAATGCCAAGATTGTTAATTCGGTTACAGGGAGTATCATGAAACACTCCAAAAATCCGATTATCATCATCGTTTCCAATCCGCTTGATGTGATGACGCTGGCTGCTTACCGGGCAAGCGGACTAAACAAGAGCCGGGTATTTGGTATGGCGGGCATCCTGGATACGGCGCGTTACCGGGCTTTTCTGGCCACAGAATTAAACGTTTCTCCAAAAGATATTCAGGCTGTTTTAATGGGTGGACACGGCGACACCATGGTTCCACTCCCACGTTATACTACTGTTTCCGGAATCCCGGTAACAGAGATGATTGATATGGACAAGCTTGATGCCATTGTTGACCGCACCAAAAAAGGTGGTGGCGAACTGGTACAGCTCATGGGCACTTCTGCCTGGTATGCACCGGGTGCTGCTGCTGCTCAAATGGTGGAAGCAATTGTTCGCGACGAACAACGTATTTTCCCTTGTTGCGCCTTATTGGAAGGCGAGTACGGAATGAATGACCTCTTCCTGGGCGTACCGGTTAAACTGGGTAAAAACGGTATTGAAGAAATCATTGAGCTAAAACTCAATGCAGAAGAAAAAGCGCTTCTGGAGGAATCTGCCGAACACGTTCGTGTCGTAATCGATGTATTTAATGGTATGAATCTGTAAACCGGATTCCATTTAAATAAAACCTGAAAGGGCGTTTTCTTTGGAAAATGCCCTTTTTTTGTATTATTGATACAGGAATCTTTGAGAGGTGTTAAACCAAGTACTAGAGTGCCTTGTTTACACATAGCTTAGCTATACAACATCATGACAACCAGAAGCAGTAATATAGTTTTTTCCTCAATCGAAGAGGTGGCTGGTGAAATGATCACCAATCAGGGTGATTCGGTTTTAGCACGATCCGAAACTAAACCTGTATTCCTTGTTTTCCTGCGCCATTTTGGTTGTACATTTTGTAGAGAAGCCCTCGCTGACTTATCCGAAAAACAAGATTCATTTAAGAATCAGGGAATTGACATGGTCTTTGTCCACATGTCTGATAATGAAACAGCCGACCGCTACTTCCAGAATTATGGCCTGAAAGATGCCGTGCATGTGGCCGATCCGGAGTGTGCATTCTACAAAGCTTTTGGACTGACCAAAGGCACCTTTACACAACTTTTTGGTCTAAACACCTGGATTCGGGGCTTTTCGGCAGGCGTAGTTGGCGGACACGGGATCGGTTCTCAGTTAGGTGACGGGTTTCAAATGCCCGGCATTTTCGTGATCCGCAATGGCATCATTCAGGAGCAATTTATTCACAAACTTGCCTCAGACCGACCAGATTACGACCAACTGGCCAGTTGCTGCAGGATTTAACCGGATTTTGAGATGATTGGATGGCAATTTACGGCCTATGTTCCCGGTGAAGAAGGATCGATATTTGATCGACTGCTGAAGATTTTTCAGGAGTTAATTTTATATACTTCCGGTGATGTTTCCGAAGCACTTTCCTGGCTCACAGAACTTGATAAACAGTATAAATTAACCTCCCCCGAATACGGGATGGCTGATTTCATCCAGGACCTGATCGATCAGGGATATATCCGTCCGGATGAGACGCAAAGTGCAGGTTTTAGTCCTTCTTCCAAGTTGGAAATTGCCCTGCGGCAAAAAGCGCTGGAAGATACTTTCGGTCAACTTAAAAAATCCACGCGCGGAAAGCACAATACTAAATTTGGGGGCAAAGGCGACGAGTTTACCTCGGATCGTCGTCCGTATGAATTTGGCGATTCCCTCGAGCATATTGCGATGTCGGAGTCTATACGAAATGCACAGATCAACAACGGCATAGAGCAGTTTCAACTCACCCAGGAAGACCTGGAAGTTCGGGAAACCTTCTATCAAAGTCAGATGAGTACCGTGCTGATGATCGACATCAGCCATTCAATGATCCTCTACGGAGAAGACCGCATTACACCCGCCAAAAAGGTGGCCATGGCGCTCTCGGAGTTGATTACCACCCGTTACCCAAAAGATACGCTGGATATTATTGTTTTTGGAAACGATGCCTGGCAAATTGAAATCAAAGACCTCCCCTATTTGCAGGTGGGGCCCTACCACACCAATACCGTTGCCGGATTGGAGTTGGCAATGGACTTACTACGCCGTCGGCGTAATCCCAACAAACAGATCTTCATGATCACAGACGGGAAACCCACCTGTATAAAACGCGGAAAGAAATACTATAAAAATGCCTTTGGGCTGGATCGGAAGATCGTAAACAGAACCCTCAACCTGGCCACCCAATGCCGAAAAATGGACATCCCGATTACGACCTTTATGATCGCCCGGGATCCCTATCTAGTCCAGTTTGTAGATCAGTTTACCAAAGCCAATAGCGGCAAGGCGTTTTATTCCAGCCTCCAAGGCCTGGGAGAGTTTATCTTCCTGGACTATAAAAACAATAAGCGGAAGAAGGGGTAAGTGAACTAATAAAAAAAGGCTCCTATGATTTTAATAGAAGCCAAGTTTTTTATTCCTAACCTTTACTACTCCACTACCTCAAAGGAATATGATCCAAATTTTTCGTAACGATCGTATGAAATTAAACCCGAATATCCTGTTGAAACTACCAGGTCATAACCAAGTCCAGTGTTATTGTTTGTCCTAAACTCAAGAATAGCAGATTCGCTACAATCATCATCTGTTAGTAAAAAACCATCAAGATAATGAATGCTAATAAACCCAATTGACAATGTATATATCCCTACTTCTTGAGGAATCAAATAAAATTCCAGTTGTCTTTGGAACGAATTGGAATTAATGTTATACCTAACATCTAATTCACCGTCTGAATACATAAGAGAATCAATTGTTCCAACAGATGCGATAGTAAAAAAATCAAAATTACTACTGTATGTTGTGGTTGAATCATATTGAGCAAGGTTGATCTGTAAAGGAAATAAGAACTTTTCACCGCAATCTATTAGTTCGCCAGTTTTCTGATCTTCTACATAAGGACCAATAATTGATGACACCTTAATCGTATCCCCAATAGAGTACAAGTTGCTACCAGGAGAAATAGTGAAATCTATCTCAAATAAATAATTGGGATCCTCACATTGAGGTACTATAAAACACCCAGAAAATACAATACTAATAAAACAGCAAAGTATTTCGATTTTAATTCTACCAATCATAAACATTAAATAAAGTTATTACACCAACAGCACTTTGCCCTGTTGGCAGGAAATTCTGAATAAGTTCGTTGCGAACTTCAACTGTAAGTTCAAGTCCAATGCTTATTGCAGCTAAAATATCTACAGTAGCAAAGCCACCCACCATATCACTAGTGCCAGCCGGATCATTTACTGCTGGACTGGTTGGGTTAGTTGAGTTATCATCCACTAAATCATACACAAGCCCCCACGGAATCCAGCCGTCCGGATCACCTTGAGGGATAATTGGTGCTAATTCTGCTTCATATATCCATCTTCTTGCCTCAATCTGTTGGGTTGTTGGAGAAGCAATATTGTCAGCAAGGCTATGGTCAATTCCATACTGCCGATCAGTATATGTATCCCCAATGTACTCTCCCCACATCTCAATTATAGCCGTTCGTTCTGCTC
>JAGQWR010000047.1 GCA_020437105.1 Saprospiraceae bacterium | reverse complement strand
GATCACCCGATGGGTGGTGGTGAAGGTCGTGCTTCCGGAGGACATCCACGTTCTCGTACCGGTATTATGGCCAAAGGACAAAAAACGCGGGATAAGAATAAGTATTCCTCGAAATTGATCATTTCTCGTCGTAAGACTAAATCTCGGAAGTAATCATGGCTCGATCAATAAAAAAAGGACCTTACGTTTTCCATAAGTTGATGGATAAAGTGCTTGTTTCTAAAGAAAGCACTAAAAAAAGTGTGATCAAAACCTGGTCTCGTGCGTCTATGATCGTACCTGATATGGTTGGTGAAACAATCGCTGTACACAACGGTAAAACCTTTATCCCTGTTTTTGTTACAGAAAACATGGTAGGTCATAAGCTGGGCGAATTTGCCCCTACCCGAAACTATAAAGGTCACTCGGGTAACAGAAAGAAATAATTGATTTCCTGGTAATTGCCTGGAAATTCGGGTTCGCAAAATCGAACCTTCAAATTAATTAACACCGAATCGCAATACGATGGAAGCTGTTGCCAAATTGAAGAATTGCCCCATGTCTGCCCGCAAAATGCGGTTGGTAGTAGACCTCATTCGCGGCAAGCAAGTTGATGAAGCACTTAATATCCTTCGCTTTACTAAGAAGGAAGCCGCTACTTGGGTGGAGAAAGTGTTGTTGTCAGCCGTTGCAAACTGGGAAAACAAGTTGGGCAATACGGAAAATGCCGATGATTATAAGCTTTATGTCTCGGAGGCTTTTTCCGATGATGGAGTAATGCTTAAAAGATTCCGCCCGGCTCCACATGGCCGTGCTCACCGAATCCGGAAGCGTACAAATCATGTGACACTTGTAGTTGCCAATCGAGTCAAGCTGCCAGCCGAGCTGGAAGAAACAGCGGGTTAATTGGCTAAGAAATTGATGAAGAATAAATAATTGGAAGCGGGGTTGAAACGCGGTTTGTAACCGAAAACCAACTCTGATTCTGACCAACAAACTCAATAAAATGGGTCAAAAGACAAATCCGATCGGTAATCGCCTTGGTATCATCCGGGGATGGGAATCCAACTGGTTTGGTGGTAAGGACTTCGGTGCCAAAGTTGTGGAGGATGAAAAAATTCGCAACTATCTCCGTGCCCGTATCCATAAAGGTGGTATTGCCCGTATCATTATCGAGCGTACCCTCAAGCGTGTAACGGTAACTATCCACACATCCCGTCCTGGTATCATTATTGGTAAAGGAGGTTCGGAGGTGGATCGGATTCGCGAAGAACTTCGCAAATTGACTGGTAAGGATGTACAGATCAACATTATTGAGATCCGTAAGCCTGAACTTGATGCCAACATCGTTGGGGAAAGTGTTGCCAAACAAATCGAAGCGCGGATCAATTACCGTCGTGCGATTAAAATGGCTATTCAGTCAACTATCCGTGCCGGTGCAGAAGGAATTAAAGTTCGGATTTCCGGACGTTTGAACGGTGCTGAGATGGCTCGTTCGGAAGAGTACAAGGAAGGGCGTACCCCGCTCCATACTTTCCGGGCAGATATTGACTATGCACTGGTTGAAGCTCAAACTATCTACGGAAAGATCGGTATCAAAGTATGGATCTGTAAAGGTGAAGTATTTGGAAAGCGTGATCTGTCTCCAAATGTAGGCGTAGAGCAAACCGAACGTGGTGGAGATCGCGGAGATCGTCGCGGTGGAGATCGTGGTGACCGTCGTGGTGGTGATCGTCGCCGTGGAGGCGGTGGTGGTGGAGACCGTCGTGGAGGCGGTGGTGGAGACCGTCGCAGATAACCAAAATAAGGTTGCATATTTTAATAGCACTGCTGCTATAATGTTTAGAAAATAAGCCGTACCTTTGCCTCGCTTTTTTAAAAGCGGCGAGCAGATCGTATGATCCTTGCGGGAGTCAATCGGGTTTTACCGAGTGGCTTTTGCCTTAAAAGAAAGAGAAAATGTTACAGCCAAAACGCACGAAATACCGTAAACAGCAAAAAGGACGGATCCGTGGGCTCGCGCATAAAGGAAGTGCCGTTTCATTCGGTTCCTTTGGCTTGAAGACTCTGGATGCGGGTCGGATTACTAACCGGCAGATTGAAGCAGCGCGTATTGCAATGACCCGTTACATGAAACGGGAGGGTAAGGTGTGGATTCGGATTTTTCCAGACAAACCGATTACTTCCAAACCTGCTGAGGTACGGATGGGTAAAGGTAAAGGTGGATTAGACCATTATGTCGCAATTGTTAAGCCGGGTCGAATCATGTTTGAAATCGACGGTGTATCGGAGGAAATTGCTCGCGAAGCACTTCGACTGGCTGCTCAAAAGTTGCCTGTACAAACCAAGATTTCGGTTCGTACAGACTATGTATCATAATCGTGAATTTTTTTTCCGTTGAAAGGCGGTAATTATAATAAGTAATTAGCAATGGCTACCAAGAAATATTTGGAACTTCAGGAGTATTCCGACGCAGATCTGGCCGCTGAACTGGATAAAACCCAAAAGGATTATCAAAAGTTGCGTTTTGATCATGCGATCAAAGGTCTCGACAACGGTTTGTTGTTGCGGGAAGTGCGCCGGGATATTGCCCGCCTGAATACCGAATTGCGCCACCGCGAATTGGCTGCAATGGACGAAAAAGCAAAAGCTGGTCGCAGCAAAATTCGGGCAAGACGCCGTAAAAACTAATCATCTGAAATTCAGTCGTTTTACACTGATTGAAACAAACAGACATGGAAGAAAGAAATCTTAGAAAGACCAAAACGGGTTTAGTTGTAAGTAATGCAATGGACAAATCCATTAGTGTTCAGGTTGAGCGCCGGTTGCGTCACCCTATCTACGGAAAATTCGTAAAGAAGTCTTCCAAGTTCATGGCACACGATGAAGAAAACTCTTGCAATGTAGGAGACACGGTGCGCATCATGGAGACACGTCCGCTCAGCAAGAATAAGACCTGGCGGTTGATTGAAATTATTGAAAGAGCAAAATAAGACGGATTACAAATCTGGCTTTGTGGCCGGTTTTGCTTCCGTATTCAAACTAGTAAACGATGATCCAGCAAGAATCCAGACTGAATGTAGCCGATAATAGTGGTGCAAAAGAAGTTCTTTGCATTCGGGTATTGGGCGGTTCTAAGCGCCGATATGCCTCTATTGGAGACATGATCGTTGTTACGGTAAAAGAATCTACTCCAGGCGGAGTAAAGAAAGGTACCGTGTCAAAAGCAGTAGTGGTGCGTACTAAAAAAGAGATTCGTCGTCGCGATGGATCTTATATCCGGTTCGATGATAATGCCGTTGTATTATTAAATGCGGCTGAAGAGCCACGGGGAACCCGGATCTTTGGTCCTGTTGCTCGGGAGTTGCGGGAGCGTGATTATATGCGTATTGTTTCCCTGGCACCGGAAGTTCTTTAATTGTTTACTCTGGAGTTGAAACTTGCAGACCATGTCAAAGAGAAATATACAAAAGCAAAAACGGTTTACACCAAAATTACACCTCAAAAAAGGTGATCAAGTGGTGGTAATCGCTGGTTCAAATAAAGGAGCCTCTGGCCAGATTCTGGAAATGATTCCAGATAAAAATCGCGCCGTGGTTGACAACGTGAACATCGTGAAAAAGCACACTAAGCCACAAGGAGATAATCCGGGTGGTATCAATGAAGTGCCTGCTCCGATTCATTTGTCAAACCTGATGTTGATCGATCCTAAAACGGGTGAGCCTACACGTACCGGCCGAAAACTGGTTGACGGAAAGGTTGTTCGTTATTCTAAGAAATCTGGTGAAATAATCAAGTGATGAGCTATCAGTCCAGACTACAGACAAAATATATGGAAGAGGTTGTTCCTGCCCTTATGGAGCAGTTTCAGTACTCTTCTATCATGGAAGTTCCACGCCTCTCCAAAATTTCCCTGAATCAGGGTATTGGAGCAGCCACCCAGGATAAAAAGATGGTGGAGAATGCGATGGATGAAATGACCTTAATTGCCGGACAAAAAGCCGTGCCTACTAAAGCTCGTAAATCCGTTTCCAACTTTAAGTTGCGGGAGGGAATGACGATCGGCGCCCGTACAACACTTCGTCGGGAACGCATGTGGGAGTTTTTGGATCGTCTGGTGAGTGTTGCGCTCCCTCGGGTACGTGACTTCCGTGGAATCAATGATAAAAGTTTCGATGGCCGTGGTAACTATTCCATGGGTATCACGGAGCAGATCATCTTTCCTGAAATTGACCTCGATAAAGTGAGCAAAATTACCGGGATGGATATCACATTTGTTACAACGGCTAAAACAGACGCAGAGGCACTTGCTTTGCTGAAAGCTTTAGGCTTACCGTTTAAGAACCAACGATAGTTTTAAATTAAAGATAAATGGCTAAGAAATCCATTATAGCAAGAGAAGCCAAGCGGCAACGCATGGTTAAAAAATATGCGGAGCTTCGCAAGGAACTCAAAGCCAATGGCGATTTTGAGGCCCTGGATAAACTTCCTCGAAATGCTTCTCCAGTTCGTTTGCACAATCGGTGTAAACTTACAGGTCGTCCGAAAGGCTATATCCGCCGCTTCGGAATCTGCCGGGTAAAATTCCGGGAGATGGCATTGAACGGGTTGATCCCGGGCGTGACCAAATCAAGCTGGTAATATAGGGCATACCGACGCCACACCAGTAAAAACAATCTAGGCAGGCAAGACCTGTTTAGAGTTATCGGTTTAACTCAGAACGTCTGAACTCTAAACTTAAAAACAATGGCAGTAACTGACCCCATTGCAGATTATCTAACCCGCATCCGTAATGCACAACAAGCCGGCCATAGAATCGTCGAGATTCCGGCTTCTAAGACTAAAAAAGCTATTACGGAAATCCTCTATGATCAAGGGTATATCCTCAAATATAAGTTTGCGGATGATGAGGGCCTTCAAGGCACTATAAAAATTGCAATCAAATATGATGCGGCAACCAAGTTGCCCGTTATTCGCGATCTGCAACGCATCAGCAAACCAGGACTTCGCAAGTACAGCAAAGCCAAAGATCTTCCACGTATTATCAACGGGCTGGGTATCGCGATCGTCTCCACTTCGCATGGTCTCATGACAAACAAGAGAGCAACTGCAGAAAATTTAGGTGGAGAAATTCTTTGTTACGTTTACTAATCACAGCCTACTCGACAGATAGTCTGTGTATTAATCGGCTTTAAAAAAATAATGCCATGTCAAGGATCGGAAAAGCGCCCATAGATATTCCAAAAGGCGTGGAAATCAATATCTCGAAAGGGAACCTTGTTACGGTTAAAGGACCAAACGGGCAGCTCACACAACAGTGTGATCCAGACCTGTCTTTTGAAATGGAAGATGGTGTTCTTACAATCGGTCGTCCGACAGATCAGAAAAGACACCGCTCTATGCATGGTCTTTATCGTTCTTTGATCTCTAATATGGTCGAAGGCGTAACCAACGGTTTTTCAAAAGAACTGGAATTAGTAGGTGTTGGATACCGGGCTACAAACACCGGACAACTACTGGAACTGATTCTTGGTTTTTCCCACCCAATTATGTTTGCCATACCGGCAGAAGTAAAGGTGGAAACCATAACAGAAAAAGGTAAAAATCCGATTGTAAAGCTACAATCTGCTGACAAACAATTGCTTGGTCAGATTGCAGCAAAAATTCGGGCCTTCCGCAAACCAGAACCTTACAAAGGAAAAGGTGTGCGCTTTGTTGGCGAACAAATTCGCCGGAAAGCAGGTAAAACTGCTTCTAAATAATTTTGACTTTGTTTTTTCCAGTTGTCCTGGGATTGGCTTCACGTCTTTCACTAGGATCGGATAAAATCGGAAACGATGAAATTTAATAAAGAAAATCGCCGGAAAAGTATCCGTTACAGGATTCGCCGGAAAATTCGCGGGACAGCTGCCCGGCCTCGTATTTCTATCTATCGGAGTAACCGGGATATTTATGCACAGGTAATCGATGATGTAGCTGGTCAAACTATTTTGGCCGCCTCTTCTCGTGAAAAAGGCATAGACGTAAGTCTCTCCAAAGTTGAACAGGCTAAACAAGTCGGAAAAATTTTGGGCGAACGTATGCAATCCAATAATGTCAGCGCGGTTGTTTTTGACCGTGGCGGTTACCTCTATCATGGTCGGGTGAAAGCCCTGGCTGATGGAGTCCGTGAAGCTGGAATTAATCTATAATCGCTAACTTACTCGAAACAATGGCAAAAGGAAACGCAAAAAGAGTAAAGCCGGCAGAAACCGAACTGAAGGAGAAATTGGTCAACCTCAACCGGGTAGCCAAAGTAACCAAAGGGGGTCGGACGTTTAGCTTTGCTGCTATCGTGGTAGTCGGAGATGGTAATGGTTCAGTCGGACACGGTTTAGGTAAGGCGCGTGACGTATCGGAAGCTATCGCGAAAGCGGTAGATGATGCTAAAAAGAATCTCATCAAAGTGCCGTTACATAATGGTACTATACCTCATGAGCAAAAAGGTAAATTTGGCGCCGGTAAGGTGTTGATCAAACCTGCTGCTGATGGTACAGGGGTAATTGCTGGTGGTCCTATGCGTGCTGTTCTGGAAATTGCCGGTGTACATAACGTACTTGGAAAATCTCAGGGATCTTCCAACCCACACAACATGGTAAAGGCAACTATTGATGCCCTGGCTAAACTGCGCAGCCCAATGGATGTGGCTCGTCAGCGTGGGATTTCAATGGAAAAACTCTTTAACGGCTGATTTTAGGCCGCTTAAAATTTAACCGATCATGGGCAAGATCAAGATCACTCAGGTAAGAAGTATTATCTCCCGTCCGAAACGCCAGAAAGCAACAATGAAGGCGCTTGGACTACGGAAGATGAATTCTAGTGTGGAACATGAAACCACGCCCCAAATATTGGGTATGGTGGCTAAAGTTGAACACCTCGTACGGGTAGAAGAACTTTAGTGGTGAGCTTTCGGTTTAGTCCGAAAGGTATCCTTACCTTTGGTTGGTTCCAAGGGGAGGTTTAATTAATCAATAGCAAATTCTCACTTGCAATGGAATTACATAACTTGAAACCAGCTGCTGGTTCTGTTCGTCAGAATAAAAGAGTTGGTCGTGGCCAGGGATCTGGACGGGGCGGAACTTCAACGCGCGGACACAAAGGTGCGAAGTCTCGTTCTGGCTATAAATCAAAACGCAACTTTGAAGGAGGCCAAATGCCACTTCAAATGCGTCTGCCAAAGCGTGGTTTCAAAAATCCGAATCGCGTAGAGTATGTAGGGATCAATCTTGATCGCCTGCAGGCTATTGCCGATAAGTATAAACTGGATTCAATTGATCTGGACAACTTGTTTAGCAATGGTATTGTGAAAAGAACTGATCGCGTGAAAATCCTCGGAAGAGGAGAGCTGAGTGCTGGTATTAAAGTTACCGCTCATGCTTGTTCTGCTAGCGCTAAAGAGGCCATCGAAGCGAAAGGTGGTAGTGTAAATCTGGTTTAAATCTTTCTGATGAAAAAGCTGATAACCACCCTTAAAAATATTTGGAAAATTAAAGAACTGAGAAATCGGATTCTTTATACCCTGGCATTGCTGGGTGTTTTCCGATTGGGTTCATTTATTGTTTTGCCCGGTGTAATTCCGTCTGCTCTTGATACAGGATCCTCCGGAGGTACCGACTTGCTCGGTTTGATTAACCTCTTCACAGGTGGGGCTTTTAATAATGCATCGATCTTTGCACTTGGCGTAATGCCATATATCACAGCTTCGATCATTATTCAGCTTCTTGGCTTTGCTGTACCTTATTTTCAGCGACTCCAGTCGAAAGAAGGAGAGAGTGGAAGACGTAAGCTGAATCAAATTACACGTTTACTTACTGTGGCAATTACCTTGGTTCAAGGTGGTGGTTACCTGACTTATCTGAACAGCCAAAATGCCGTTGTTCCGGGAGAAGTATTGAATCCAGGTCTTTTTTGGCTCTCCGGAATCATTATTCTTACAGCAGGTACCTTGTTTGCTATGTGGTTGGGTGAGCGAATCACCGACAAAGGTCTTGGAAATGGTATTTCGCTCTTGATCACCGTTGGTATTATCGCCGGTCTGCCAAGTGCAATCATCGCAGAGTTTGGACTACAACTTGATAATAACGGACTATTCATTTTCATTATTGAAATGGCTATCCTATTCATTATTATCATGGCTACTGTACTCATCGTTCAGGGTGTCCGGAAGATTCCGATTCAATATGCTAAGCGTATGGTTGGACGGGGAGCAAATGCGATGCCTGTGTCTGGTATCCGGGATTATATTCCATTGAAAGTGAATGCTGCAGGTGTTATGCCGATCATCTTTGCGCAGGCAATTATGTTTTTACCGGCTACCTTCGCCAACTTCTTATCCGGTGGCGACCCGGCTACACTTTCTAAACCCTGGATTCAGGCATTGATGAATCCGTTTTCTACGACAAGTTCGATCATTGCATTTTTACTGGTAGTGGTCTTCACTTATATCTATACCGCACTCTTGGTTAATCCTACGCAGTATGCGGATTACCTGAAACGTCAGAATGCGTTTATTCCCGGTATCAAACCAGGTAAGCCTACTGCTGATTTCATTGATGCGATTACTTCCAGAATTACCCTTCCGGGATCTATCTTCCTTGGTTTGATTACTATTCTGCCTGCTTTTGCAGTTGCATTCGGTGTCAACCAAACCTTAGCCAGATTCTTCGGTGGTACTTCGATGCTGATCCTCGTAGCCGTAGTGCTCGATACCCTTCAGCAAATTGAAAGTCACTTATTGATGCGCCGTTATGATGGATTGGTGAAAGATGGTCGTCTGCAAGGTCGTAGCCGTCTGCAGGGAATCGGTGCGAATATGTAATATTTCGGGAATCTGATCCCGATTGTTTTTTGAACTATTGTAAGGCTCGAACAGTTACTTAATCGTAATGCGGGCAAATTCCGCCGAAAAGGGGGCGTGTGCTATGCACGCCCCCTTTTCAATCTTTATCCTGTGGCTCAAAAATTCAGATTATGATTTTTTACAAAACGGATGAGGAGATTGAGTTGATGCGATTGAGTAATCTGTTGGTCTCCCAAACCCATGCACACGTGGCCGCTATGATTCGGCCTGGTATTACCGGTGCAGAGTTAGATCAGGAAGCAGAAACTTTTATTCGTGATCATGGTGCTGTTCCGGCGTTTAAAGGGTACAACGGGTTTCCGGCAACGCTGTGTATTTCGATCAACGAACAGGTGGTTCACGGTATTCCTTCCCGGCAAGAATTTAAGGAAGGAGATGTGATCAGCCTGGATTGCGGAGTACAGCACAATGATTTTTTCGGAGATAGTGCTTTTACCTACGCAATCGGAGATCCCGGAGAGGAGGTGATGCGCCTGCTGCGCGTAACAAACACTTCCCTCTATGTTGGAATAGAACAGGCAGTAGCAGGAAATCGACTTGGAGATATTGGATTTGCTATCCAGGAGTATGTGGAAAGACAACATGGATTTGGCGTCGTGAGAGAATTAGTGGGACATGGTATTGGACGACACTTGCATGAAGAACCGGAAGTGCCAAATTATGGAAAACGCGGCCGGGGTATTATGTTAAAAGAAGGCTTGGTAATCGCAATCGAACCCATGGTGAACCGGGGTAAAAAAGCGGTAAAACAAGCTGCGGATGGCTGGACCGTTATTTCTCGTGATGGAACAACATCAGCACACTTTGAACATTCAATTGCAATACGGAAGGGCAAAGCAGATATTCTCTCTGATCATTCGATCATTGAAACAGTCGTTCAGAAGAATCCAAACCTCATGGAAATTGGGATTCTTTCGGAAGCTTTTTCTGCTTGATATTTTGAATGTTTTTAGGAAGGGAATTTGATATTTTTTAACTATCTTTGCCCTCCGAAAATTTAATATGTCAAAAAGTAACCTAATTAAGCAAGACGGTATTATTCAGGAAGCATTGTCAAATGCAATGTTTCGAGTAGAATTGGAAAACGGCCACAAAATCGTGGCCACCATTTCCGGAAAGATGCGGATGAACTACATTCGGATTCTTCCAGGAGATAAAGTAGCAGTAGAAATGTCTCCATACGATCTCTCACGAGGACGTATCACATATAGGTACAAGTAACGGGCGTTCGCGTTCGCAAAATAAAATACTATGAAAGTCAGAGCATCAGTAAAAAAGCGTTCTGCAGATTGTAAGATTGTGCGCCGGAAAGGTCGTGTGTACATCATTAATAAGAAGAACCCGAAATTTAAACAACGGCAGGGTTAATCCCGAAGTCGTTAGTAAATACGATATCCAATGGCTCGAATTGCAGGCAACGATTTACCGAATAATAAAAGAGGCATTATTGCACTCACATACATCTTCGGTGTTGGCAGGTCCCTGGCAGGGGAAATTCTTGGCAAGGCTGGTATTGACGAGAGCGTGAAAGTCCAGGATTGGACAGACGACAACGTTCGGACCATTGCCAAGATTATCCAGGATGAATACAAGGTGGAAGGGGAACTCCGTTCCGAAGTCCAGCTAAATATTAAACGATTGATGGACATCGGTTGTTACCGTGGACTTCGCCACCGGAAAGGTCTTCCGGTACGTGGTCAACGTACACAAACCAACGCCCGTACCCGTAAAGGGAAACGGAAAACCGTTGCCAACAAAAAGAAAGTAACTAAGTAATCCTTAATCTGGAATACCTTCAAATCGCAATATAATGGCTAAAGGAAAAAAGACAGTTAAGGCCAAGAAGAGAAAAGTACGGGTAGAGCCGGAAGGACTGGTTTATATTAAAGCCAGCTTCAACAATATTATTATCTCCTTGACAAATAAGAGTGGCGAAGTGATCTCCTGGGCATCAGCTGGTAAAGCTGGTTTCAGAGGATCAAAGAAAAATACGCCCTATGCAGCTCAGGTTGCTGCTGCAGATGCTGCTCGGGTAGCATATGATGCAGGAATGCGTTCTGCTGAAGTATTCGTAAAAGGTCCTGGATCAGGTCGGGAAGCAGCAATTCGTGCTGTCGATAATACCGGAATAAAAATATCCAAGATCCGTGACGTAACGCCGGTACCACACAATGGTTGCCGTCCTCCAAAACGTCGCCGAGTATAATATTCATTTAATCAATCAACGAGACTAAGGAAAGTAGTTGAGATGGCAAGATATACTGGTCCAAAAACGAAAAAAGCGCGGGCTCTGGGAGAGCCGATCTTCGGATTTAGCAAAGCGTTTGAAAAGAAAAAGTACCGCCCGGGTATGCACGGCAACTCTCGTCGCCGTCGTCAAAGGTCTGATTATGCATTGCAATTGTTGGAAAAACAAAAGGCTAAGTACACCTATGGGGTGCTCGAACGCCAATTCCGCAATTTGTTTGATGCTGCCAGTCGGAAAGGTGGTGTAACTGGTGAAGTACTGCTCCAGTTGTTGGAAGCACGGTTGGATAATACTGTTTTCCGTTTAGGACTTGCGCCAACACGGAGTGCTGCACGCCAACTGGTTTCTCACAAACATGTTACCCTAAACGGTGTTATTACCAATATCCCTTCTGCTCAATTGCGCGCAGGTGATGTGATTTCTATTCGTGGTAAATCACAAGGCATGAACATTGTTCGCGAAAGCGTAAGCGGAAAATCAGACGTCCGGAAATACGGATGGCTGGAATTTAATCCTGATAAGATGGAAGGTGTCTTCCTGAACTATCCGGAGCGAGATCAAATTCCGGAAAAGATCAACGAACAGTTGATCGTAGAATTGTACTCGAAGTAATCGTTCCTGATTTGGGGAGTTTTCCCCGATCAATCATATTTCAGGTAGCGGCTGTTCGAAGCTTCCGGTTTTTAATTACCCGGAATTGTGCTTCGAACAACCGCTGCCCTTGTTTCGTATAAGGGCAATCGGTTTCGCTCAAAAAACTTCATCTATGTCCTCAAAGACTATTTCTACGAGTGTTCTGAATTTTCAAAAACCAGATAAAATCGTTTTGCAAAAAGCAGATGATTTCGAAGGTATCTTTGAATTTAAACCACTCGAACCTGGCTTCGGCCAAACTGTTGGAAACTCGCTTCGGCGGGTATTGCTTTCCTCTTTGGAAGGCTTTGCAATTTCAGCTGTTCGTATTGCAGGTGTTGACCATGAGTTCGCAACCATTCGTGGCGTTGTGGAGGATGTGGTCGATATCATTCTGAACCTCAAACAGGTTCGCGTGAAGCCGGTCATGCAAGACGATGACATGATTTCCGAGAAAATCTACCTGACCATTACCGGTAAGGAAGAATTCCGGGCAGGTGACATCGAAGAGCATACCAATATTTTTCAGATTATGAACAAAGACCTGCTTATCTGTAGCATGGAGCCTTCTGTTAATCTGGAAATCGAATTTACTGTCACCAAAGGCCGTGGTTATGTGCCTGCAGATGAAAATCTGCCGAAAGATGCTCCAATTGGTGTTATTCCAATTGATGCTATCTACACCCCAATCAAAAATGTTGCTTACCGCGTAGAAGAAACGCGTGTTGGACAACGTACTGATTACGAAAAATTAACAATCAACGTTACCACAGATGGTACGATCCACCCCGAAGAAGCCATCAAAGATGCTTCCCGGATCATGATCCAACACCTGATGCTCATCACGGATGAGAATATTACGTTTGATGATGCCATTAGCCGCCAGGATGATATCGTGGATGAGCATATCCTCCACATGCGCAAACTGTTGAAAACGTCACTCGAAGACCTGGACCTCTCCGTACGGGCCTACAACTGTTTGAAAGCAGCAAAAATCAATTCACTGGCCGAAATGGTGAAATACGATACACACGAGCTCCTCAAATTCCGCAACTTTGGTAAAAAGTCGCTGGTTGAAATCGAAGAGCTGCTACAAGACAAAGGCCTCACCTTCGGGATGGACCTGTCTAAATATAAACTGGACGAGGAATAGCATTGCTATTCAGTGATTCAGTGGTCCTGTTTTTCTGTGATTCTGTTAAACTGAATCACAGAAAAACAAGACCATAACCATCTGCAATTACCGTCTGCGTCAAGCGGATCGTGTTGCGAAGTTCATAATTCTTTAAAAAAACATTGTCATGCGACACGGAAAGAAGTTTAACCACTTAGGAAGGAAGTCAGCACACCGGAAAGCTTTGCTGCGGAACCTGTCTATTGCGCTCATTACACATAAGCGCATTAAAACAACTTTGGCAAAAGCAAAAGCCCTACGGGTACATCTCGAGCCAATCATTACCAAGTCTAAAGCTAATAATACACACTCTCGTCGGGTTGTATTCAGCTATATTCAGGATAAAGTAGCTACAGCCGAACTCTTCGGACCGATCGCAGAAAAAGTGGCGAATCGCCCAGGTGGTTACCTGCGTGTAATTAAAACAGGCTTCCGCCAAGGTGACTCCGCTGAAATGGCTTTGATTGAATTCGTAGATTACAATCAGGCTGAGTATAGTCCAAATGATGGCACCAAGACCGGCACTAAAAAACGCCGTTCACGTCGTGGAGGTGGTGGCCAAAAAGCTGCTGCACCTGCTGCTCCGGCAGCTGTTGCTACTCCAAGTGCAAAAGCAGAAGAGGAAGAATAGTTTCTCCTTTTTGGACCTTCATAAAAAGGCTATCCGGTTTCTATCGGGTAGCCTTTTTTTATCCAATATCAATCAACACCATCTCCCATAATTCCTCATAGGGTACAATCTCAATCTCGTGGGGTTCCCGGGCCATAGCCGGTGGTGTAGCGAGCAATTTCTGATGCCAGGCTTTTACACGACGCTCTACCCGAAGCGAATGAAACCCCGCCCGAGGCAACTGCAGGATCATTTTTAGAAAAAACCTGCTTCTGCGATGCGCCAGTCCGCGTAAATACCTATCCGTATATTTTTCGATTGCCTCTGCCCGGTCAATGATAGCATCATAATCCTTTTTTCGTAGTAAGAATAGAATCTGTACTACCAGAATGGTCACATTATACCCCCGTTTGTCTTGCGTGAGGGTAGGAACCTCATTCAAGAATTTTCCCAGACGGAAAGGCGGGAGTTCAGAAAGCTCTTTCCCGGCAAAATCAAAATCGGCCAGGTAGTTCAGAAATGCTTCCACAATCCGCCAAATTTCCTGGTCGGAAGCATATAATCTGGAAAAGGATGAGTTGGAAGCAGCCTGTTGCCAGATTTCAAAGGCCTGAACATAATTACGCTCCCGCAAACATAAAATGCAATGCAATTCCAAAACCTTAAACCAATTGCTGTTTCCGGGATGCACCATTTTCAAAAGTTGATACACGGTGTTTTCTCCTTTCCGGAAATGCTCCAACTGGATCTCGCACACAATGAGTTGGAATAAATAGGCTCTGATATAGGCAGGCGGACAAGCGGGTATGGCTCTGAAAAATTGAATAGCCTCCCGACATCCAATTGCTGTCTCTTCATAATCATTCAAACACATTTGATGGATCACCCGGATAAAACGAAAACGGTGGTGCAATTTTACCGTTGTATGCTTATCAAGAAGTTTTGACAGTTCTGCTTCATACTCTGAAGCGATTTTTGATAGAGCAGACTTTGATCCACCGCCCGATTGGTATTGGTAGAGCAGATCCTCTAAGTATTCATCCGCAAGAGCTTCGGCATGATACTGAAAAAGTTTTTCCGATGCCCGTGTTTTGTAAAAGCGATATTTTTCCCCCTTTCGCTGAATGACACCATAATGATGCCGAAGTAGTTGAGCCGTAAACAAGGCTGTTGCAGTATCATTTCGTTGCTCACTTTTTCGAAATACACGTTCCAATAACCGAATTGCCGAATGTCTTGCCCCCAGAAATAATAAAAAACGTGCTGCGAGCGCTTCCCGTTGAATTTCAAAAAAGTGTTTCTCCAGCCGGCCTCCTGTACCTCTTTTGTATTTGACCTGTAATAACTTGCCAATAAGATGTGATCGATAACTGGATTTTTTTTGGGATAAAGCACTCCCGCTTAACATACACCAATCTGTATGTTCTAATACCATAGGCTCTCTGGCTTTCCTGAAAACTAAATCGTTTCGCTGGAGAAGCACCTCCATTTCCCTAAATGTTTCCATAGCTTTTTTCAACAAAGTATCAGATTCATTTCAATTCGCGAAAACTACCGGACTAATTTAGTAGATATTAGAACTAAAGAATGTCGAATATTTAAATAACATAAGTTGTTGATAATCATAACGGTATATGTTTTATTCGCCGAAAGGAAAGAAATTTTTTGCATAAAATTGAATGGAGTTTTGTCTGGGGCAGGCCTCTGATACAGTCCTACATTTGAAATAGACAAAACAAAATGAAAAGCTATGAAAAAGAAAAATCAAGTCGTCACACGACGACATCCCCCACCGCGTAACTGTACTTCTCACCGAGGCATTATCATCGAAGACGAGAAGATCGGTTAATTACCCGCCGCCATAACACCATAATAACTGAATGAAGAATTGGCACTCGAAGGGGTAGGAGAGGGCGAGCGTTGACCGGGGTCGATTGAGGGGTCAATCCGGTCATGGAATGAGGATTGCTGGAATTTGGTGTGATCGTCCCCCTGCCCCTCCTTTTGGGGTTTTTAAAATTACAAAAATATTTATCATGAAGAGGATGTTGACAATTGTGGGGCTCGTAAGCCTGTGTATGTTTTTTGGAAATAACTCCCAGGCTCAGGGAGGTCAAAATTATAAGGGAGTCCGGAATCAGAACGGGATTCTGCTGTTTGAATCCCAACAACGTTTAGAAGAAATATTAACAGCACTCCGAATTGAATCGGATAACTATTTTACCGAAAATCCACGTACGGAAATCAGTTGCGAAACGGATGACCCTGTACTGGAAGCCTTTGAAGCAACTTTTGGGTTTTATTCCCTTCGGAAATCAGAACTGGAATTGGAATGTGAACTTCTAAATCAGGGAAGTACACCTGATGCCCTGCCACTTCCAAAGGTTCTGGATAATTTTCTGGCAGCTACGCTCAATGCAAAAGGCCAGATTCGAATAGGCCAGGATATCTACTATTTATATTCTGAAAACATTACCTATACCATTGTTGGCGGAAGCCTAAATACACTGGCTCAGTTAGAGGCCGGTGCAAACCCGTACCAGTTTCCGGATGTACAGGTTGAAATGGTTGGCGGAGGTGGCTGTTCGGCCGAATTTTCAGTAAATATTAGTCCGACTTCCAATACGGTTAATTTTAGCTTTCAGGGGCAGCCAAGTACCGGGAGTGTGGTTTATTACTGGGAGTTTGGAGATGGAGAAACATCTTTACTGCAAAACCCAACACATACCTATAACTCATCCGGCCAGTATGACGTCTGCCTGAATATAGAAGTCAACGGAGAAGAAATGTGCGTCGATTACGTTTGCAAAACCATTTCAGTAGGAGATTCAGATTGTTTTGCTTTTTTTATATACAACCAGACAGGCGCACCCGGGCAAATTTGTTTTCAGGATCTAAGTACCTTTTTAGACGATGTGGCCAGCTGGCAATGGGGCTTTGGCGATGGTACGCCCAACTCTTACGAGCAAAACCCCTGTCACACATTTACCTGCGATAAAACCTATTACGTAAACCTAAAGATCACCACAATCTCTGGTTGTACGTCCTCCTTCCTGCTACCCGTATTTGTGTCTTCCAATAATTGCTGTGGCAAAAAGGGAAAACACGACGGAATTGTCGAATACAATAATGGTCAAAACAGGATAAAGTATCTCCAGGAACAGGTCAATTTGCCTTTCTGGCGAAAGGTAGGCGTGCTCCTAATAAACTATAAACTCAACTCCAACGGGAAGTGGAAGCGGGATAAGGCAAACCTGAAAATTAACCTGGATGGAGATGTCTTCCTCTCAGGAGCTGCAGGCTGTAAATGCCAAACTCCTTATCCACTCGATTATACCGAAACTGCGATCTCTAAAAAATCGATGGTTGTACTCCGAAATATCGGAAACCCTTACCGGTCAAAGGTAGGTTTTGAGTGGACAGCCAAATATTACATCGATAACCAATTGTTGCATACTCAAATGACAACTGTTATCTGCGATTAAGTACGGTTTTATTCAATATCAAAAATTTGCTCCGGGAGAAATTGGAGTACTGTCGATCAATTTAGCCAATGGAAAGCCAATTTGGTTCCCGGAGCCCTTTTCACTTGTGTTGCCCTGCGCAGCACCCAAAAAAATAAGATCATGAAATATGTCTATATACTGATACTCTTGTTATCCAAAGTGGTGGTCTGGGGACAGCCCGTCTCCGACCGCCTTTTTGATACACAATTAGAAACGCTGGCAAGCTATTTTAGTGACCTGGCACGGGAAGATTCCGGGTTTAATCAATTTGTCAAAACAGAAACCGGAAAACGATTTGATGGTGATTTCAACTTCCTGTTAAAACCAGCATTGCAACTGGTGTTGCCGGACGGACAAAGCCTGCGGCAAAAAATTATGCAGGCAGGAGAATCCGGTCTGGAAATGCTCCAGTTTATCGAATCTAATCCCCAGTTACAGTTGGCTGTTCCAATCCATTGGGAAGACTGGAATGGCCAGTCAAAATTGCCAATTTGCTGGATGGAAAGTGGCTATGATGAAGCTACTTCCTATACAGTACCCTGCTTGTTTGCAGACGGAAGTCAGGGCAACCTCTCTGCGCTAATTGCACCTGCATTTCCAGTATGTGTGCTAAGCCTCAACGAACGAACCGATGCGAGTGGAATTCTCCTTCCGGATTATCGCACAGGCGAAGGGGGAGGAGGTATTGATGATGACGATGATGATAAAGAAGACGATACCCCACCCTGCTATGGAGGAGATGGTGATTGGCAATACCTCGAATCAATCTATTGTATAAACCTCAACGCGATTGAACACTGGATTGCCGGGGCACCCGAAATTCAATTTATTTTCAAACGGGCGGATAATCAAAGTCTCATCAATGGACAGTGGGGCGCTATTATAGAACCTCCCCATCGAAATGACATCGATCAAACCTGGTACGATGTAGATGCTACCCTTTTTCGGTGGTACCAACAAACAACAAACGGGATTACGGGAATTGGTTCTTTTTGCTTTGTTTTCGTAAACGAACGTGATAACGGAACACTGATTAACCTGCCTATTTCAGTAACAGTGGCTACTCCGGGTGGCGCAAGTGTACAGATAGACCTGACAGTCACAATTACGGATAAAGACGAAACGATTGGTACGCTGCCGGTCTATTTTGAGGATTGCAACCACTTCGTTTATAACCCCGGCACGGTAAAGTTTAAAATGTACCGCGAATAAACATGCTTATGAAACAGCTAATACTATGCCTGATAATCCTATTGGGAAGCAAAACCAATTATGCATTGGGCGATTCGTTGAGCCTGCAGCGCATGATACAGGAAGCAGAGCAGGCCTTCGGCACCATCGAAATCAATTTTGCCTTTCAACGTCAGCAGTTACAAGGAGAATGGCAACTCATGTGGAAGCAGTGTACCGAAAGTAAACATACCGATTTTCCATGCTGGATAGGAATGCAGCAACTGCAGCAAGAGGCGCTGGTGCTGGAACAATTAGAATCGCTCCAGCTTTTAAAAATAAGGTACCGCAAAGGAATAGACCTGATCAAATTACTCTATGAAAAGATACTCGCACTGGACCATCATTTTTCCAGTATGAATACCTTCCAGAATATTTTGAACATGTCAAATCCCAATAATTATCCTGGATTTCAACAGGTAGGATCACTAATCGAAGAGCGGTTAAAAAAACGTAACCTGATTCAGCTTCCGGGAATATTGCAGAGTAACCCCTATCTCACCGCCACATTTTCCCTGGTAGCCAGCCTGCTGGGTGAGGGAGAATCCGGCGAAAAGCAAAAGGATTTTGAAGAGATTGCCTGTATCCTCGATTTTACGGTTAGAATGCGATCGGATCTGAGCGTCATTCAACATGAAACAGAGTACCTGAAATTGGCCAACCAACAGTTGAAGGAAGCCTGTGAAAAATTATTTGAGGATTATGTGGCGGTGATCGATTACCTGGTTCCTCTGGAGCGTTGCCGGAAAAATGACGATTGGGAGAAGCTGTTCATTCAATTAGACGAATATATCCGATTGCTGGAAGTGGAACTGGCCGGGCAGGAACCGGGGATGCTCCCGACTTATAGTCCAAATCGAAATTTTGTGAACCTCGAATTCTCTACACAACGGGTCGCAGAGTTTATTGGGAAATACAATGACTTCATTAACCTGGGTACACAGTATTACCAGAAATTCGACAACATCGTCTCCAATTATGAATATGAAGACCTTTGCCAGGAAGATCTGCCCTACCAGTTTAGTGAGTTACAGGAAGACATTGAACAAACAATTATGAAATTTCTTAATACCTACCGCCTGCCGGAAATACAGGGATCCAGAATGAAGGACCTCTTATATGGTTTTCAGGGGTGATTAATAATACGATGCTTATGTTCAAATTACTCCCCGTACTATTCTTATTCTCGACTGCTTTTTGCCAGGCTCAGGTACGCGTTGCTATCGAATTTGGCGAACCCACACAGGATTGTGAGGGTAGGGGACAACTCTGTCAATTGGAACCCTTCGAAACGAATCATGCTCAAACACGGGAAGCAGAAGGTGTCCTGGAATTAAAACAAGGCCAATTGTGTCTGATATTTTCTACTGATCTCAAGCAGGAGTTTCTTCCCAATGGCTATTGTGAATTGAAAAAGTCCCTGTCTCTGGCACCAGAACTAATGAGCCAATTGGGATTAAAGGCAGGTCAACTGGTCATTCCGGCAGGGCGTTATGCAGTATCGCAAAACGAAAATTCGATAAGATTTTAATACGTGTTTGGGATGTAAGACATTCAGTATGGTGTGTGGTTTGGAGCCAGCCTGCAGTTGTTTGGCTGGCTCCTTTTTAATTTATGAAAATCCAATCAAATATCAAATTCGGCTCACTCTGCCTGATCTTGCTTTTTGCCTTTTTAGGCGAAAGGCAACACGCTGAAATTTCCAATGATAGCCTGGAATTATCGGCTATTCGGTATAAAAAGGGATTGGAATTGTTGCGCGTTTTGCACGAGAAATTACTGGAACTCGATTATCATTTTGCCTTGTTTCTGACTGATTACGCAGTCGGCCCAACAGATTTACAGTTAAGTACGAACCCGGTAATATCAGAAGTATTTTATGCCCGGGAGAACCTGAATACTGTACATCCTGCTATTCTGGCGGCACTGTTGATTCGGGAAGGAAACGAAGCGGAGCAGGACGAACTGCTCTGCCACCTGGATTATGCCATACGGGTGTATGAATGTATCCATACTATACGAATTGAAACAGAGTTTCTTCGAGCCTCAAACCAATTACTACAAACAGAAAGCGAAAAATTGTTTGAAGACTACACCCGGTTTTTAAACTATAAAGAATCCCTTGTATCATGCCGCCAAACAGACGGATGGGAATTGCTTTATCTGCAAGTGGATGAATACGTCTTGCAAATCCGTCGTGACCGGTCTGCCGGAAATATGGATGCAGCAAATCGGGCACATATAAACCTCGAATTTTCAGTTGACCGCCTCCTGGCTTTTTTAGATCGGTACCGGTCGGCTATTAGGCAGGGACGATTGTACTATTATAAGTTTAATAGTATGTTGGAGCCCTGGACTCAAACCAACGCCTGTTGGGGCGATATACCTGAATCAATAAAAGCACTTCGGAATAGTATTCAACTCTCAGCCGAAAAATTTCATTCTACCTATGATCTTACCGAGTTGGAAGGCTCCCGCTTAAAAGACCTGCTTTATGGGTATTAAACCCAAGGGCAGATTCTTATCTGGAAATAATCTAAGCGTATGTTATCGGGTTCCTTTGGCATTCACTATCTTCGCAGGCAATTTGGAGAACCTCTAAACAACAGAGTCCAATGCAGCAAGTTCCAGCCGTATTGCTTTTGGAAGACGGAACAGTCTTTCATGGCAAGTCCGCAGGCATGATCGGAACCACAACCGGTGAGATCTGCTTTAATACCGGGATGACCGGTTATCAGGAAATTTTTACTGATCCTTCCTATTTCGGACAACTTTTAATTGCCACGAATGCCCATATCGGAAATTATGGTATAAAAGAATCCGAAACAGAATCCGGGTCAATAAAAATTGCCGGATTGATTTGTAAAAATTTCACATGGGATTATTCCCGGAAAGTGGCAGATCAATCTATCCAGGATTATTTCGAAAAAGAAAACCTGGTTGGTATTTGCAACGTTGATACCAGAGCGATCGTACGGCATATCCGAGACAAAGGTGCCATGAATGCGATCATCAGTTCGGAAATTACCGATCTCAGCGAATTAAAAAAGATGTTGGCCAAGGTGCCGCCAATGGAAGGGCTTGAGTTGGCCAGCCAGGTCAGTACAAAAGAGACCTATGAATATGGCGATGCCAGTGCTTCCTACCGGGTAGCGGTTATCGATTATGGTGTAAAAACTAATATCCTGCGTTGTTTTGCTGAGCGGGATTGTTTCTTAAAGATTTTTCCGGCTAAAACAACTTTTGCAGAATTGGAAGCCTTTAATCCGGATGGTTATTTCATATCCAATGGCCCGGGCGACCCGGCTGCCATGTCCTATGCCGTAGATACGGTAAAGGAAATCCTGGCATCTGGCAAACCGCTTTTTGGCATTTGCCTCGGACATCAATTGCTGGCGCTGGCGCTGGATATTCCTACTTATAAGATGCACAACGGGCACCGGGGAATCAACCATCCTGTACTCAATGTGAAATCAGGCAAAGGAGAAATTACCAGCCAAAACCACGGATTCGGTGTAAGTCCGGATGCCATTCGTGCCGCCAATGATCGGATTGAAATAACGCATATTAATTTAAATGATGACACGATAGAAGGGATCCGGGTAAAAGATCAGAATGCATTTTCTGTTCAGTACCATCCGGAAGCTTCACCAGGTCCGCATGATTCCCGCTACCTCTTTGATGAATTCTTAGAGATGGTAAAATCAGAACTAGCCGTTACAACCAAATAGAGCCTGTATTTTTTGTTCTATTACTAAAAAATAAAAAGGAATGAGTAGCATTCTCGACATCCGTGCCAGAGAGATCCTGGATTCTCGTGGCAATCCAACTGTTGAAGTTGAAGTAATTACTGAAAACGGTTCTTTTGGACGGGCAGCTGTCCCTTCAGGCGCTTCCACAGGAAAACACGAAGCGGTGGAGTTGCGTGATGGTGATGAAGATCGTTTTATGGGTAAAGGTGTATTAACGGCCTGCCATAATGTGGAAGAAATAATTCGGGAAGAGTTGATCGGAGAAGATGTATTTGACCAGATCTACATCGACAATACGATGATTGAACTGGACGGTACGGAGAATAAATCCAAATTGGGTGCAAACGCGATTCTGGGTGTTTCGCTTGCAGTAGCAAAAGCAGCTGCCGAAGAATCCGGCCAGTCGCTTTATCGCTATCTGGGCGGGGTGAATGCCCATGTATTGCCGGTGCCAATGATGAATATACTGAATGGTGGTTCACATGCTGATAATAGCATTGACTTCCAGGAATTCATGATTATGCCGGTTGGAGCAGATTATTTTTCAGAGGCACTTCAAATGGGAGTAGAGGTGTTCCATACCCTTAAAAGTGTGCTGAAATCCAAAGGCTACTCTACGAATGTAGGTGATGAAGGTGGCTTTGCGCCGAATATCAAATCCAACCAGGAAGCGATAGAAATCGTCATTCAGGCTATTGAAAAAGCGGGCTACAAACCGGGTGCTGATATTATGATTGCCATGGACGCTGCCGCTTCAGAATTTTATGACGAAAAGACCGGACTCTATACCTTCAAAAAGTCAACCGGAGATAAACTGACTTCCGATGATATGATTGGTTATTGGAAAGAGTGGGTGGATAAATACCCAATCCTTTCCATTGAAGATGGTTTGCATGAGGATGACTGGGCTGGCTGGCAAAAATTGACAGCTACGTTGGGAAATCGTTGCCAACTGGTAGGAGATGATCTTTTTGTTACCAATACTAAACGCCTCCAAAGAGGCATCGAGGAAGCTTCTGCCAACTCTATTCTCATTAAGGTAAACCAAATTGGTACCCTTTCAGAGACCATTGATGCGGTTAATCTGGCCAACCGAAATTCTTTTACTGCTGTCATGAGTCATCGCTCTGGCGAAACAGAAGATACTACCATTGCCGATTTGGCCGTTGCATTGAATACAGGACAAATAAAAACTGGTTCAGCTTCACGCTCGGATCGGATCGCTAAGTATAACCAACTGCTTCGTATCGAAGAAGAATTAAGCGATTCAGGTATTTACCCCGGACGGGCATTTTTGGGATAAACCAAACTTGAAGCAACTCGTGTAGAGGAGATTGGTTATCTTTAAAATTGATTACTATGGCAAACCGACCCAAAAATCATTTTACGCGGCAATTGTTGCTGATGCTTCCACCTCCACTTCGAAATCCTTTCATTGTGGTATTGATTATATTCGGTATCTGGATGTTTCTTTTCGATGGGGCAAATGTATTTACCCAATGGCGATTGAGCCAATCGGTCGAAAATCTGGAAGAAGATAAAGCATATTACCAGGATCGAATCAAGGAGGTAGAGGCAGAACAGCAGTCGTTTGATGAAAATGTGGAAGAATACGCCAGAGAAAAGTACTACATGAAAAAGGCAAATGAAGATGTCTTTATCATTGAAGAATAAAATTTAGCATTAAAAATATACAATACATGTCCGTACTGGTTAATAAGGATTCAAAGATAATTGTCCAGGGTTTTACTGGCAAAGAAGGCACTTTTCACGCGTCTCAAATGATCGAATACGGTACCAATGTTGTTGGTGGTGTAACTCCTGGTAAAGGAGGCGAAACGCATTTGGATCGCCCTGTTTTTAATACAGTAGATAATGCCGTAAAACATGCAGGTGCTGATACATCTATTATTTTCGTTCCCCCGGCATTCGCCGCTGATGCAATCATGGAAGCAGCTGAAGCAGGTATCAAGGTGATCATCTGTATTACCGAAGGTATTCCCGTCCAGGATATGGTGAAGGTGAAAGCGTATCTGGAAGATTTTGATTGCCGGTTGGTAGGTCCTAATTGCCCGGGCGTTATCACGCCGGATGAAGCAAAATGTGGTATTATGCCAGGTTTTATTCACCGCCCCGGACGTGTAGGAATTGTTTCCCGCTCAGGGACACTGACTTATGAAGCCGTTGATCAGGTTACGAAGGCAGGTCTTGGCCAGTCAACCTGTATTGGAATCGGAGGTGACCCGATCGTCGGAACAACAACCAAAGATGCCGTTCAGCTCTTAATGGAAGATCCTGATACTGATGGCATTATTATGATCGGAGAAATCGGCGGCAGTATGGAAGCGGATGCCGCTAATTGGATCAAAGAATTTGGTACTAAACCAGTAGTTGGTTTTATCGCTGGTCAAACAGCACCAAAGGGTCGCACAATGGGCCATGCAGGTGCTATCATTGGAGGTGCAGAAGATACTGCGGAGGCAAAAATGGCAATCATGAAAGCCTGTGGTATTCATGTTGTAAATTCTCCGGCAGAGATTGGCGCAACCATGGCAAAAGCACTGGCTTAACCAATTCTGATTATTAAAAAAGGAGTTACGGCCTGCAGGCCGTAACTCCTTTTTTTTTTTTCATCAAACAAATAGAAGTTGTTTAAAAATGCCTGCTGATGTTCAGGGAATTGAA
>JAGQWR010000046.1 GCA_020437105.1 Saprospiraceae bacterium | reverse complement strand
AATAAAGTTGCTAAAATTTCCCAACTGAGCGAAGCGAACTCACAACCGAAGGGCGTAAACCACTTTCGTTTGGGTATAGATAAAATACCTTTTAATGAACACCGAAGTCCTTCCGGCATATGTTGGGAGGACTTTTTTCGTTTGGGAATAAATAAAAAACCTCCATCCAAAAAAAATTAGACAGAGGTTTTTCATATTATCTATCGAGGTTGTTAATTAGGCTCAAGTACTAATTGCTGAGTAGATATTCCCTGATTACTTTTTATTTGAATTAAATAAATGCCAGTACTCAATCCACTTGGCAATTTTAATGCCTCAGTGTTTAATCCGGAGGATCGACTCCCTTTAATTAGTACGGCAATTTGCTGTCCTAATGCATTAAATAAGTCAACCTGAATATCCGAAGGTGATTGGAGTACGTATTCTAAAGTGACAGTATTTCCGGAGCTCGGATTTGGATAAAATTGAATCCCCGTTGCAGCAGGTGAAATATTGGTCACAGCTGTAATATCTGGATTGAGATAACGGATCGCAATAAGCTGGCCTCCATGCGACCAGGAAGCGCTCACTATTTTACCATCTGGTTGCACGGCACTGCCTATGCCGAAATTATCAAGACCATTAAAGTCGTAAAAAACAATACCATTTAATCCCCAATCTTCATTTCGGGTACCATCTGCATTTAACTTTACAACTACCAAACTTGAAAGTGATTGATTTTGATTACTTGTTCCTGTTATAATAATTTGCCCATTTGGCAGCTCTATAATATCTTCAGCAATATCGAATTCGTTCCATACATCAATAATGACCTTGCCATTATCTCCAAAACTAGTAATGGGATCTCCCGTCGTGGTATCTATTTTTGAAATATAAAGTTGCTCGTCACTAAGTCCGCAGTAAAGTAAATCTCCAGATGCTGAATAACGTATCGAAGTACCGAAATCGAAAATATTGTTAGGGCTATCAAGTACCAGAATTCCATTGTTTCCAAAATTCGGATCTGGTGCTCCATTATCTAATACTTTTACAACAATAAAATCAAAGGCTTCCGTAGCACCAGTCGCATAAACATTCCCGTCTTCATCCGAAATTGCGTTGGTTAGGTAGCCTCCAACTAAGACAGGACTATCTAAGGTTACCATAAAGCCATCAAAAGAATCATCTGGAAGTCCATCTGCATTAAATCGGCATAAAAAAGGGAGTATATCCGTCTCTAAACGATTACCGGTCAGTACAATTTTTCCACTTGGTGCCACGGAGCCGTTAAATACACTTTCCCGTTCAGAAGTTCCGACGCTTGAGGCGCCATTATTTAATCCAAAATCGGAATCAAGTGTTCCATCCGAATTTAAACGAACGACCAGTAGGTCCCAATTATATTGATCGTCATAATTATGGTATCCCATGGCGATGATTTTACCATCCTCCTGCACTTCTACACTCCGGAAAATATTTTCATAATCATTTGCATAATCATAAATGAAAAATCCGTTATCTGCAAAACTTTGATCTAAGCTGCCGTCCAGATTTAATCGAGCCAGAAAGGCATCTTTATTAGAAACGTTAGTATATCCGGCAAGGATTAACTTCCCGTCAGGCTGCAGGGCCATTCCCTCCAGGTTCAGATCCAGCGCGCTTCCATCCAGAACGGTGATACCGTTGTTGCCATAGGTAAGATCATAGGAGCCTTCCGCTTGTCCGAAAAGAGACGTACTAATTAATAATGAAAATAGAATAGGTAGGAATACTGAATTTTTCATGCCGCTATATTTTAAAGGGCTCCAAAGGTAAACGGCTCAAAATGTTCTGCCAACTTATTTCAGTTTTATGGCTGGCAACGGCCAAACTCTTTCCCCAAAACAAAAAAAGCCCCAATCTGAAAATCAGATTAGGGCCCTGGCGCTGATGAATGAAAAATATTCTTTAAGGATTATTTGATCGAATAAACAGGCGCTGAGTAGAAATACCTTCCGCACTTTCGATGCGTAGCAGGTAGGTGCCGTCCGGAAGTGAGGATGGGAGTTGCAGACTCTCCTGATTTAAACCCATGCTGCGTTCTGAATATAGGAGCGTCGTAATTTGCCGGCCAATCATATTGTATAATTCTACCCGGATTTTTGAAGGGCCTGCCAACTCATACTCCAATGTGATCGTCCCACTTGTCGCCGGATTCGGATAAACCTGGATCCCCGCTGCTGCCGGTGTAATTCCGGGAAGAGGCGATCCGGTAAAATGCCCTTCCGCTTTCGCGAAAAAGGGGAAACTCATTAAGAGTATAAATAGAATTAGTCGTAGAGATTTTGGATTCATCAGTATGGTTTTTCGGTGCTTCGATTACTTCAAAGATAGGAGTGGGATGGAGGCAGAGAAACCACATTATGATGTGGGGGGGGTATGGTGATTCAAACTCAAACTATCTCGGGGATACTCCGCTGCGCGTCGTGTGGAGTGCTCGCCTTCGGCTGCGCGGGGGAGCATCAGCTGCGCTGATTGGGGAGACTCTCTGCGGCTCCGCGAGAAAACTCAAACTCAAACTCAAACTGTCTCGTTGATACTCCGCTGCGCGTCGTGTGGATTGCTCGCCTTCGGCTTGCGTGGAATGATCAGCTGCGCTGCTCGTGGAGATTTTTATATTGTCGAAGGTCTAGGGTTCAAACTCAAACTCCCCCGATAGCTATCGGGACAAACTCAAACTGTCTCGTTGATACTCCGCTGCGCGTCGTGTGGATTGCTCGCCTTCGGCTTGCGTGGATTGATCAGATGCTCTGCTCGTGGAGATTTTTATATTGTCGAAGGTCTAGGGTTCAAACTCAAACTCCCCCGATAGCTATCGGGACAAACTCAAACTGTCTCGTTGATACTCCGCTGCGCGTCGTGTGGATTGCTCGCCTTCGGCTTGCGTGGAGCATCAGCTGTGCTGACTGTGGAGATTATTTGCGGCTCGGCGAGAAAAGTCACACCCAAACTCAAACTCAAACTCTCCTGATAGCTATCGGAACAACTCAAACTCAAACTACCTCGACCGGGCGCAGCCCCTAGACCGCAAAGCCGAAAGGCGAGCTAGACCAGGCCAAAGGCCTTAGACTGCCAGTTTATTATCTACATACCAATTAGGTCTCACGGAATAATTTTTAATGCTTGATTTTTAAGTTTTAATAAAATCTCAAATCACTGAAAAACTAACCCACTAACTCACTGAACCAAACTCAAACTATCTCTAGTGTCGAAGGTCGAACGCCACGTTTAAACGGTTTAAACGATTCAAACCCATTAAACCTTCGTGCAGCGAACTTAATTCGATTTCCAGAAATAAGGTGTGAAGAGGATCAAGATGGTGAATAACTCAAGGCGGCCAAGCAGCATTAAAAAGGTTAGCACCCATTTAACGGAATCGGGTAACCAGGCAAAATTATCGACCGGACCAACTTTGCCGATACCCGGACCCACATTGCCCAGACTGGTAGCTACTGCTCCAATCGCTGTCTTAAAGTCGAGCCCAAGTACACTGACTACAAAAGAACCAACTACAAAAAGCATGAGGTAGAGCAGCAGAAAGACCAGAATATGTGTCATAATTTTTGGTCGCACTACCTCACCATTGAGTTTTAACGGAACAATAGCGTTTGGGTGCAGCAGACGTTTAAATTCCAGGAAGGAATTTTTGAAAAACACGAGGTGTCGGATAATTTTAATCCCTCCACTGGTCGAACCGGCACAGGCACCTAAAAATAAGAGCACGAAAAAAAGCATTGTCATACCATTGCCCCAGGAAGTATAGTCTGCCGAGACAAATCCCGTTGTAGTAATAATGGAAGCTATTTGAAAAATACTGGCCCGGAAGGCTGCCTCCAGGCTCATGGTAGAGCGAAAAAAGACGGTCGCTGTTACCACAACAGCCAGACCCAGCACGATGCCAATGTACGCCTTGAATTCATCGCTTCTCCAAACATTTTTCCACCTGCCTTTGAGCGATAGGTAAATAACCGTATAATTTGTTCCGGCAATTAACATGAAAATGATAATCGGGTATTGGATCATGGGGGTGTCGTAAGCCGCCATGCTTTCGTTTTGGGTGGAAAACCCACCCGTCGCCATGGTGGTCATAGCATGATTAATGGCTTCATAAAAGTTCATGCCTCCAATCCAAAGCAGCAGGAGCAACAGTCCTGTTAAGCCAACATAAATGGCCCAAAGTCTTTTTGCCGTTTCCTGAATTCTGGGATGCAGTTTATCTGAGGTAGGTCCGGGAGCTTCAGCTACAAATAACTCCACACCTCCAATTCGCAGCAGCGGGAAAATAGCGACAGTAAGCACGATAATCCCCATGCCTCCAATCCATTGGCTCAGACTCCGCCAATACAGGATGCCTGCTGGTACCGATTCAATATCTGTCAGTATGCTGGCTCCTGTAGTGGTCATACCGGAAACACTTTCAAAAAAAGCATCTGTAGGATTGTCAATAACACCACTGATCAGGTAGGGGAGGGTGCCAAAGGTAGTCATGGCCAGCCAGCCTAAGGCCACAATTAGATAGCCTTCCCGCTTTTTTACATCGGCATTAGACCGGAATTCATATAGCCAAAGTAGTAGTCCGGCAAGAATGGTAATGCCACCGGAAAAGAAGATTGCCTGTGCATCGCCACTATGATAATACCAGGAAAATGGCAAACCCGTAAACATCAGGAAGCCAATGATAATCAGAAGGATTCCAATGACATTCGTTATAGGTGTAAAATTTATCAATGGTAATGCAGCATTTTTAATGTTGAACCTTAAAAACCCTCAATTATCGAAACAGTTTTTCGACCCGGCTGATAGCTTCCGGCAGGGTGAATACAATAACTTTATCGTCAACCTGCAATTGGAAATCCCCGTCTGGCAACAGACTTTCTTCTCCCCGGATAATGCCTCCGATAAGTGCTTTTTCGGGAAAGTGCAGATCTTTTAATGGTTTTCGTGTGAGCTGATTGGTTTTGTGTACTACAAATTCAATGACCTCGGCATCTACTCCGTTTAGACTGGTTATGGCCTCAATTTTTCCTTTACGTACAAAGCGGAAAATATTATTGGCCGCAATCAGCTTAATATTGATCAGGGTATCGACACCAATATTTTGAGAAATATGAACATATTCTTTGTTCTCTACCTGCGCAATGGTTTTGAATACCCCGTGATTCTTCGCCGTAAGGCTGGAAATAATATTGGTCTCTGAGTTTGGAGTAAGCGCAATAAAGGCGTCCATGCTGCTTAGTCCTTCCTCCTGGAGCAAGTCAATGTTTCCGGCTTTGCCCTGGATCACAAGGGTGTTTTCCAGAATTTCGGCCAATTTTTTACAACGTTCCTTATCCGGGTCGCAAATGGTAACCTGATAATCTTTTTCCAGTTGTTTGGCTGTCTCGTATGCCAGACCAGTGCCGCCTACAATCATGATTTTTTTAACAGTCATTTTCTTCTTACCCAGAAAATGCTCCAATTTATCCGAATCACCTTTTTTAGTGATAAAGTAAACATGGTCATTTTTCAGCAGTACCGTACCTCCTCGTGGAATGATCGTGCGGTGCCCCCGTAGGATCGCAATCGGACGCAGAGCAACATCTATCTCAATTTGGTGTATCTCGTCCAGTCGGCGGTTTACAAGTGGAGATTGGGCATCGAGCGTAGCGCCTACCAGGCTCAACTTACCGTTTTCAAATTCAAATACATCGGTAAACGTACACTGATCGACCAGTCGTCGGATCTCCCGTGCAGCTAACTGGCGTGGAGAAATTAGTGAGTCCACTCCCAGCTCCTTAAAAGTTTCACGCTGATCCTCTCGCAGGTAGCTGGAATCTGTTACCCGGGCGATGGTTTGCCGGGCTCCCATCTTCTTCGCCAGAATAGCTGTTATGAGGTTTGTTTTTTCAGAGGTGGTCACAGCAAGTACCAGGTCTGCATTGCCTGCTTCAGCAGTTTCCAGTACCTCAATGGACGAGGAATCTCCACGAAGGGTCATTACATCCAGGTGGGTGGCTGCGTAACTCAATACATCCGGATTTGTATCGATGAGGATAATATCCTGGTTTTCGTAGGCGAGTAATTCGGCCAAATGAAAACCGATGTCTCCGGCTCCTGCAATAATAATTTTCATGTGCAATCCCCTAATCTGATTAATTCTAAGTCTAAGGGGTCACAAATATCCGAATATATTGTTTAATAGGCTACGTAATATTCGCTTTATCTCCCTTTACAGGGAAAGCAATAGTTGTTACCTTTACAAAAGAGAACCCCCAAGGACTAAATTTTGACTTAATCCTATGAGAATACTAATGGTTTGCCTTGGCAATATTTGTCGTTCCCCTTTGGCAGAGGGTATTTTACAAGAGAAGGCCGGGCAATACAACCTGGATTGGGAGATTGATTCGGCAGGCACCGGATCCTGGCATGTGGGCCAATCTCCGGATTCCCGTTCTGTATCCATCGCCCGAAAATACGGTCTGGATATCTCCAAACAACGTGCCCGCCAAATAAAACCAGCTGATCTGAATTACTTTGATCGGATTTATGCGATGGATCAATCAAATCTTCAGAATATCTTAAAACTGGCTAATTCTGAAGAACAACGTGAAAAGGTGCGACTGATTCTGGAGGAGGTGGAAGGGAATTCAGGAAAACAGGTTCCGGATCCTTACTGGGATAACGATGGCTTTGATCAGGTTTATTCCATGCTGGATGAAGCCTGTGATCAGATCGTAGCTGCCAGCCTTCAGCTGAATGATTAAGAGCCTGTTCATTGAACAGGCTCTTAACACCGCTGTTTAATTTGTATTTCTAAAAGGCAAATGCTTCATTTACTATAGCAGCCTGCTGTTCATCGTGTACTTTTTTAAATCCGGTAGCCGGAGAAGCACTGGCTTTTCTGGAAATGCGTCGGATAACACGGTGCTCGTAGAAGTATGAGAGAATATATTGCCAGGCACCCATGTTGGCTGATTCCTCCTGAACCCAGCAAATCTCCGCTCCTTTGTATTTGTCGAAAATAGCATCCAGCTGTTTTTGTGGCAACGGATACAATTGCTCTACCCGCACCAACGCAATATCATGCCTGTTTTCTTCCCGTTTTTTAGCAAGTAAATCGTAGTAAATTTTTCCTGAACAAAGCAGAAGCCGTTTTACTTTCTTCACGTCCTTCGCCTGGATTGTTACATCATCAATCACTTCCTGGAAACGGGTGCCAGTCGCAAAATCCTCCCGGGCAGATACCACTTCCGGATGTCGCAGCAAAGACTTAGGCGTCATGACAATCAGCGGCTTGCGAAACGGACGAGCGATCTGCCTTCTCAATAAATGGAAGAAATTCGCTGGTGTCGTTACATTCGCAACGGTCATATTGTAGTTGCCGCAAAGTTGGAGGAAACGCTCTAAACGGGCACTGGAATGCTCCGGCCCCTGGCCTTCATATCCATGGGGAAGCAGCGCTACCAAACCACTCATTCGCATCCACTTGCTTTCGCCGGCAGAAATGAATTGGTCAAAAATAGTCATCGCACCATTGGCAAAATCACCAAACTGGGCTTCCCAAAGTACCAGTGTTTCCGGGGAGGCCAGGGAGTAGCCATATTCAAATCCCAATACGGCAAATTCCGAAAGTAGGGAATTATAAATCCGGAATTTACCCTGCTTGTCCACCATGCTATTCAGGCGGTTGTATGACTGAAAAGTCTTTGCATCGTAAAAAACGGCATGCCGATGCGAGAAGGTGCCCCGGCGCACATCCTGTCCGCTCATCCGCACATCATGGTTTTCCAGCAACAAAGAACCATAAGCCAGCAATTCGCCCATAGCCCAGTCCAACTGGTTGTCTTCCAGCATTTTCTCTTTGCCCTTTAACAGGCGGTTTACCTTGCCCAAGGGAGAAAAACCTTCCGGAACATGCATCAGGTGATTGATGAGTTGTTCCACTGTTTTTTTCGGAATCCCGGTTTTGGGGGATTCTTCAAAATCTTTGGGGTCGGAAGTTTTTTTCAGTTTGCGCCAGGCTTGCTCTGGTTCCTGGTACTCATATGGCAGCGGACTTTCCTTTACTTCGTCCAGGCGTTCCTGGAGGTCGGTCCAGAATGTGGACTCCATGCTTTCGGCCAACTGCTTATCGACATCTCCTCGCTGGATAAGCTTTTGAGAATAGATGGCCCGTGGATCTTCATGTTGATTGATGAAGTTGTACATCTCCGGCTGGGTGAATTTCGGGTCGTCTCCCTCATTATGCCCGTGCCGACGATAACACACCATGTCGATGAAAAAATCAGCATTGAATAACTGGCGATATTGAACAGCCATTTCCACGGCAAAAACCACAGCTTCCGGGTCGTCGCCATTTACATGGAATACCGGTGCGTCTATCATGGTTGCCGACGCTGTCGAATAGGTAGAAGAACGTGCCTCGTCAAAATCGGTCGTAAAACCAATCTGGTTATTGATGACAAAGTGGATGGTTCCGCCGGTATAATATCCTTCCAGTTTACTCATTTGTGCCGTTTCGTAAACCACTCCCTGACCTGCAACCGCAGCATCTCCGTGGATTAGAATAGGCAGAATATTGTCATATTGACTATCGTATAAAATATCTGCTTTTGCCCGGGCAAACCCTTCAACTACCGGATCAACGGCTTCGAGGTGGGAGGGGTTTGGTACTAACTTCAGGTGTACTGTCTTGCCGTTTGGCGTGTTTACCATAGACGAAAAGCCGAGGTGATATTTTACGTCCCCGTCTCCAAAACTAAGGTCTGGAATGGCTGTACCTTCAAATTCATTGAAAATTTGTTTGTAGGTCTTCCCCATGATATTGGCCAATACATTCAGCCTGCCCCGGTGGGCCATGCCGATTACGACTTCCTGTACCTTGTCATCTGCCGCTTCGGTGATAATGGCGTCCAGTGCAGCGATAGTTGTTTCTCCGCCTTCCAGCGAAAAGCGTTTTTGGCCTACATACTTGGTATGCAAAAAGCGCTCGAATACCACAGCACCATTCAGCTTTTCCAGAATACGGGTCTTTTTTTCGTGGCTTAGTCCAAAGTGATCCGGATTGTGGGTCTCAATGCGCTCCCGCAACCAGCGGCGCTGTTCGCGACTTTTAATATCGTGGTATTCAAAACCAATACTTCCACAATAGATAGTTTCCATGTATTGAATGATCTCCCGGAGACTGGCATTCTTTAAACCGACTTCTTCCCCTGAAGCAAAGATGGTGTCCAGATCTGAATCAGAAAGATTAAAATCAGCCAGATCCAAATTGGGCTTCCGATCCCGACGCGCGCGAATGGGATTGGTATTTGAGCGGAGATGCCCACGTGTACGGTAAGCCTTGATAATCATCAAAACCTGCAACTCCTTTTTTAACTTTTCTGCAGAGGTGCCGGAAGCCTGTCCGTTTTGAGATACATCCGTACCGTTGGAGGCAGCCAAATCAAAACCCTTGAAGAAAACCCGCCAGCCTTCCTCAACAGCATTCGGATCTGCCTGATACTGTTTGTACAGTGATTCAATAAAGGAGGGGTGCGCATTATGAATGAATGAATAGTCGATCATAAAAAGTATAGCTTGAAATATGGAAACAAGAACCCGGTACAGTATGTTTTAACCACCTAAATGTTCGTTTTTTCTTATGGATTGCAAATTTCTTAGAATTTTTTAAGAATAGCGAGTCATTCTTCATTTTGTTTTAACGAAGGAATAAATTATCTTTGCCGTCCGAAATTAAAGAAAAGATCTAAACAAGCATAAATGGCACATCATCAGTCTGCGAAGAAGCGTATTCGCCAGGACGCCAAGAAACGGCTTCAAAATCGGTATTACAAGAAATCTGCTCGTACAGCTATTCAAAAGCTACGGGAGATGGAAGATTCGAAAGATGCTGAAACTTTCCTTCCGAAAGTAATCAGCATGATCGACAAACTTGTAAAACGAAATACCTGGCACAGCAACAAAGCTAGTAACCTTAAAGGTAAGCTTACGCGCCACGTAAACGGCCTTTCTTAGGTCGTAAAGAAATACATCTACCCAAAATCTTCAGCGAAGTCTGGTCTGTCCGGGCTTCGCTGTTGTTATTTGTACTTTTTTGAAAGTTGATTGCGATCACCGCATCCAATTTTGTGGAAATAACTATCTTTGCGCACGAACAACCGTTCGTATGTAACAATGAGTAGATTTCACAACCTTACCGTAAGTGATATTCGTCGGGAAACCCCTGATTGCGTATCCGTCGCTCTGGCAGTTCCGGAAGAATTGGCAACAGATTTTCACTTTGTTCAGGGACAATACCTCACTTTTCGAAAAGAACTGGAAGGCGAAGAAGTGCGCCGATCCTATTCCATTTGTGCCAGTCCGGCCGACAATGAATTGCGCATTGCTGTGAAAAAAGTACCTGGAGGCCGATTCAGTAGTTATGCCAATGACCAGATGCAGGTAGGAGAGACCCTGGAGGTCATGAAACCCATGGGGCGCTTCTATACCCAATTGGATCCGGCAAATGCCAATCAATATGTGGCCTTTGCAGCGGGAAGTGGCATTACCCCCATTATGTCTATCCTGCGTGCCGTGTTGCAATCAGAACCCAAAAGTCAGTTTACACTCTTTTTTGGAAATAAAAACATTGAGTCTATTATCTTTTTTGAGCAACTCGAAGCACTCAAAAATGAATATATGGATCGGCTGCGGATTTTCCATATCCTGAGTCGCCAAATGACGGATAGCCCACTTTTTGCCGGACGAATTGACGCAGCGAAAGCCGCCGGCTTTTGCAAGCAACTATTTGATCCTGCTGCTGTGGACGCCTATTTCCTTTGCGGACCGGCAGTAATGATTGAATCCGTTCGGAATACATTGCAGGCACAATCAGTCGATCCGCATAAAATCCATTTTGAATTATTTGCTGCCCCCGAAGAGCAGCAGAAAAATAAAGCTGTTAACTGGAAGCCTGAAAAAGAAGTGTTGGCAAATATCGAATTGATTATCGATGGCACTAATTTTAAATTCGAACTGGATAGCAAATCAGATACCATACTCGACGCGGCACTCAAAGGAGGTGCTGACCTGCCATTCGCCTGCAAAGGCGGCGTCTGCTGTACCTGTAAGGCAAAAGTCCTTTCTGGTGATGTGGCGATGGAAGTGAATTATGCCCTTGATCCGGATGAGGTGGAGGCTGGCTTTGTATTGACCTGTCAGTCGCATCCCTTAACTGAATCGGTTAAACTAACCTTTGACGTTTAATCTATGGCAACAAAACCCAAAAAGCAATTGATCTATGAAGCAGCAGCCCGCCTGTTTCAGGAGAAGGGATATTCTGCGGCTTCTATGCGCGACCTGGCTGAACGGGTTAACTTAAAAGCTTCCAGCCTCTACAGCCATATCCGAAAGAAGGAAGAAATCCTCCAGAAGATTTGCTTTGATAATGCGCGCAGATTTCTACAAGGGCTGGCTGCTATCGAACAGAAAACAGCTGATCCACTGGAAAGACTGGAAGCCCTCATTCACCTGCATATAGATATTGCACTGGATGATCCGACTTCTATTACCGTGTTTAATGATGAGTGGCGGCACCTGGAAGAACCCTATCTGGGCGATTTTGTTAAACTTCGTCGGGATTATGAACAGCGTTTTCGGCAAATAATCCAAACCGGAATGGACCAGGGTGTTTTCCGAAAAGTAGATCCCAATACGGCCTTGTTTACGATGCTTACCGCTTTGCGCTGGATACATTACTGGAACCCGACTCAAATCCCCGGAAACCTACATACTGAAATTACCAGCCTTCTGCTAAGAGGGATGGTGGAATAATTTGCAACAAAACCCAGTTTTTCACGTTTAGATTTTATAAAAACGAACGATTGTTCGTACCTTTATTGTACTAAACAAACGCTTCAGTTTGAACCAAATAATACCAAACATGCCTGCTGAAGGAAAGACAATAGAAAACGCAGATTTGCTGAAAGCCTTTCAGGAACGGATTGATCGGGATGAAAAGATCGAACCAAAAGACTGGATGCCTGATGCCTATCGCCAAACGCTGATTCGTCAAATATCTCAACACGCTCATTCAGAGGTAATCGGAATGTTGCCGGAAGGCAATTGGATTCCGCGTGCTCCCAGCCTTCGCCGTAAGGCAGCATTGATTGCAAAAGTTCAGGATGAAGCCGGACACGGACTCTACCTCTACAGTGCAGCGGAAACCCTGGGTATTGACCGGGAAACCCTGTATCAGCAATTGCTTGCCGGCAAAGCCAAATACAGTAGCATATTTAATTACCCAACCCTGACCTGGGCCGATATCGGAGCGGTTGGCTGGTTGGTTGACGGTGCTGCGATCATGAATCAGGTGATGCTTACCCGGACATCCTACGGACCTTATGCCCGTGCAATGGTGCGCATTTGCAAAGAGGAGAGTTTTCACCAGCGACAAGGATATGAAATTCTCCTAACACTTGTACGCGGATCGGAAGAACAAAAGGCTATGGCACAAGATGCACTGGATCGCTGGTGGTGGCCATCCCTGATGATGTTTGGTCCGAATGATGCGGAGTCTGTGCATTCTGCCCAGTCTATGGCCTGGCGGATTAAACGCAAATCAAATGATGAGCTGCGTCAGCAGTTTGTTGATGCCACCGTTCCACAAGCCGAAGTGCTTGGGCTCCAAATTCCGGATGCAGATTTGAAGTGGAATGAAGACCGCGGACATTACGATTTTGGAGAGATCGACTGGAATGAGTTTTGGAGCGTCGTTCATGGCAATGGCCCTTGCAATCGGGAGCGGATGGCTGCATACCAGGATGCTCATGCGAATGGTGCCTGGGTGCGGGAAGCAGCTATGGCTTACGCCGAAAAACGCCAAATGCGCAAAAACGAAACAACAGGAAAAATAGACCTTCAAGTTGCCTAAATCAAATTCGATGAAAAATAATTGGCCGATCTGGGAAGTGTTTATCCGTTCGAAAAACGGATTGAGCCACAAACATGTAGGCAGTCTGCACGCAGCAGATGCGGAAATGGCAATTGAAAATGCCCGTGATGTCTATACCCGACGAAGCGAAGGAATTAGTATTTGGGTAGTAGAATCAAAAAATATTACGGCCTCTTCTCCGGCAGATGCGGCCGCTCTTTTCGAGCCTGCAGCGGATAAAATTTACAGGCATCCGACCTTTTATATTTTACCTGACGAAGTCAAACACATGTAATGCAATCTAGCCTCAGCCCAAACCACGCATTATTTGAATTTGCACTCTTTATGGGAGACAATGGCCTCATTTGTGGCCATCGTCTTTCGGAGTGGACAGGTCACGGTCCAGCCCTGGAGCAGGATATCGCTATTACCAATATTTCGCTCGATTTGATTGGCCAGGCAACATCCTGGTTAAATCTGGCCGGAGAAGTAGAGGGAAAAGGACGAAGTGCCGATGATCTGGCTTATTTCCGAAGCGACCGTCAATACAGAAACTTCCTGCTTACTGAGCAACCAAACGGCGATTGGGCGATGACAATCGTTCGACAATTTTTGTTTGATTGTTTTCATTTTGAAATGCTTCAAGCACTTTTAAACAGTCAGGATGAACGGGTAGTTGCCATTGCCGCCAAGTCGATCAAAGAGGTTGTTTACCATCTCCGGTACAACTCAGAATGGATGATCCGTTTAGGTGATGGTACGGTAGAAAGTCACCGAAGAATGCAGCGCGCCTTGAAAGAACAATGGCGCTTCCTGGGAGAATTATATGAGGATCAGGAGCTCGACCAGGTTCTGGCCGAATCGGGTATATCTGTATTACCTTCCAGTCTCAAGCAGGCTGCATTTTCCAGGATGCGGGGTGTTTTGAAGGAAGCAACCCTGAAAGAACCAGCTGCTGTTACTGATTTTAAGGGATCAGGCCGAAAAGGTATCCACAGCGAGCATCTGGGACATCTCCTGGCGGTTATGCAATCCGTACAGCGGGCTTATCCGGGGCAGGAGTGGTAAGGGGTATTGGTTTTTTTTCTAACTTCCGCCCAATTTAACAGCTTTCCATGCAAGATGTGATTGAGCGTTTTAGGGATGTCGTTATACAGATCGCAACGCCCTACAGTACAGGCACTGGTTTCTATCTGAAAACACCCAATATTATTGTTACAAACGAACATGTCGTTCGGGGCAATAAAATGGTCGTGATTACCTGCAAAGGAATGCACAAATGCGTGAGCAGGGTATTGTTTTCTGATCCGCTCCACGATCTGGCATTTTTGGAAGTGCCCGAAGTAAATGATTTACCCAACGTCCTTATTGGCCCTGATAAATTACCCTCTCAGGGAGATCAGGTCATCGCCATTGGTCATCCTTTCGGATTAAAATATACCTCAACGCTTGGCATTATTTCCAATACTGAACATCAACTTGGGGATATTCGGTATCTGCAACATGATGCTGCATTGAATCCTGGCAATAGCGGAGGGCCCTTGGTAAACCTTCGGGGGGAAATTATTGGTGTGAATACTTTTGTGGTTCGCGATGGCCAAAATATTGGCTTTTCCCTGCCGGTAGCCTATTTAAAAGGCGCCTTGAAGGAATACCTTCCCCGTCGGGAGGAAGTGGGTGTTCGATGTTCCTCCTGTCAGCAAATTTCGTTTGAATCCGACATTGAAGGAAAGTACTGCCCAAACTGTGGGGCAAAGGTGGAACTGCCTTCCAGGCTGGAGCCTTTTTCTGCGGTAGGTTTGGCCAAAACAATTGAAGACCTTTTGGAGAAAACCGGACACGATGTGGTGCTTTCGCGGCGTGGCCCCAATGCCTGGGAGATTGAGCAGGGGAGTGCACGCATTCAAATTGCCTACTACGAAAAGAATGGTCTGATTACAGGTGATGCCTATCTCTGCAGACTTCCAAAAGAAAATATCCTTCCGCTGTATGAATATCTGTTGCGTCAAAATTATGAAATCAAAGGACTGACCTTTAGTGTGCGCAATCAGGAAATCATTCTCTCGCTCCTAATTTATGATCAATACCTCGATAGCGATACAGCAAGCCGATTGTTTCAAAACCTCTTTGAAAAGGCTGATCACTACGATAATATTCTGGTTGAAAACTATGGTGGAAGCTGGGTTTATGAGCACGAAGAGTAAGCTGATTTCAATCCTTATTCCGGATTTTACTTCATTCGTCTAAAATTTTCGAATTTAAATCGGAAACAGCAAACAATTAACTCCTCTGCTTCGTTTCCTCCATACTATTCCGATTTGTTTATAGAACCAGATGAAAGGCCGGTTAGCCGCCCCCAATTATGAGAATCAAGGCACGTTTAAGGATTTTGAGAAAAAAATATGGCCTGAAAGCCCTCTATGCCTTTCTATTATTTTTTGTCGCAAAATGGGCCTTAACGATTGTTTTTGGTGCTCGAATCCTCGATTTCTTTAAGGATAAAATGCCCTGATAAATTAGGTTGTACTATCTAAATCCTGATCGGCATAATAGCCAATATCCATATCCTTTTTCATTTTAACAAAGTAAGTGATTTGTCCTACGTGGTAGGAAAAGTGCTCACTTATATGTACCAGAATAGCAGTACCTGTTTCATTAAACCCCTGTACCTGGTAGCTTCCCGCAATTGCTTTAGCATCCAGGTTGTCTAACACCGGATTTAAATCTGATTCCAGTTGATCCAGTAATTGAAGTAGCTCGGAAACCGGGAGTGGCCCACGCTCGTCAAATTCCTGCTGCCGGTGTCTGGAATCAGTTATTCCACTAAAAGTGGTAATTGCCCATTGACGTACATTGCCACAAAGATGCAAAACCAGGTTGCCGACTGAATTGCTATTTTCGTTTGGTCTAAACCAAATTTCGTGCATGTCTAGTGCACCAAGGCATTTTCGAATTCGGTTTATACCTTCTTCAATAATCCGCCTTTTTGTTTCATTAACAAGCTGCGCTACCAGTATATCCTCCAATTTTTCCATAATTTTGAATTTATTGAAAGATACATTTCTGAATAGTATCCGGATAAAAAAAACGTACCTTTTTGCCATGGAAAAACAACGGAAATTTTCTGATATTCCCTTTGAGATACTCCTTACGTGGAGGTATTTTGTAGAGGCGCTCAAAATAATCCGTAATGAGAAACTTTGGGTTGGATTTTGGAAATACGGCTGGGTTACCGCTATTTTAATAATTGCAGGAGGTATAGTTGGTATTCAATTTTTGCTCGGTATAGGCGATCTTTTTCGAAGTATCTGGTCTGGTTCTTCCTCGGATGAGGCTGGAATTGTTACGTTCGGGCATCAATTGGAAAACTTTTTGGGTGGATTATTTTTGGTGGGCAGTTATAAATATGTCATCCTGATACTGGGAGAGGTGTTGGTTTTTCATCTGGTTAGACGCACCATTGAGATGTTGGGGGGTGAAAAAT
>JAGQWR010000045.1 GCA_020437105.1 Saprospiraceae bacterium | reverse complement strand
GTGCTGGGGATGAAAAAATGAAGTTGTTTAAAAATACTTCAATAAAAAAAGCCTGTGTAGCAATTGTTACACAGGCTTTTTTTTAGTTGCCGGTCGGTTCAGCGCTAAAGCTCTGCCGGTATTTATCCCAAGGCATCTTTCGATGAAAATCGCCCCCAAAATACGTAATGATCGCTTCAAAATCTTCGGGAGACTTGTACCCTGCAATTGACTGTATTACAGAGAGTTGCTCATCCAAAAATACCGTAGTTGGATAACCCAGCCGGCCTTTGGTCAGTTCTGCTGCCAATTCGTGGTAGCCGCGGCGGTCGTTATTAATAAAACGGTAGGTTTTACCATTGAATTCGATGTCCCCTTTCTGTTCGGCGTCAAATTTTACAGCGTAATAGTGTTCGTTGACATATTCTGCTATGGCTGCTGTTTGAAAAGTATTGGTATCCATTCGTTTGCACCAGCCACACCAATCTGTATAGATATCCACCATGATTTTTTTAGGATTTTCCTTGGAGGCAGCTACAGCCTCTTCCCAAGTCATCCAATTGATCATACCCTCCATAGTGGCTTCCGGATGCACCGGTGACTGAATCATCGGTGATGAAGAGAATGTCGTAAATGACAACAAGCCAAAGCAAAGTGCGATTAATTTAATGTACATACTTCCTCAATTTGAAAACGTCGAATCAAAAATAACAAGTACTGAACAAATTGTGTACCTGCCTTATCGTTTGTACCCTACATTTTAAGCAAAGTTTAACTTGTTCGGGCAAAGGAGTGGAAGAATTGCAACTTATCCTTAAGGATTAAAGACTCATTTATCAATTTTGACTCCGAAATCCGGGGCGCCATGATACCTGATTTGAGTACTATCGGACTGGTGAAGACGCGTGCCTCATCCCACAATTCAAGTTTTATTAATTCTTCCAGGATCGATGCGCCTCCTTCTACCAAAAGCGTGCTGAGTCCCGACTCATACATCTGTTGGAATAGCGCAGTCCAGATATTTTGCCCCGGGTTTATAGCGATGACCTGGTGGGTAGGAGTGAGGTCTGAAAAAGCAGGGGTATTTTCTGTCATTACCCAAGTTAGTGCATCCTGGTTGAACACATTGGATTTCAGGGAAAGCCTTCCGCGGCGATCTAACAAGATGCGAACGGGGTTTCTGCCCGGATATAAGCGCGCTGTAAGAAAGGGGTTGTCAACGAGAACAGTATTGCTTCCGCAGGCGATAGCACTTACTTCTGTGCGCCATTTATGAACCAGTCTTTTGGATAAGGGGTTTGTCAGCCATATGGCTTGATCTGGTTTTCCCAGAAATCCATCAACCGATTGGGCGTATTTTAAAATGATGTAAGGCCGCTTTTTTGATTCGAATGTATTTCGAAATCGAGCCAAATATTTCCCTTCCTCCTCTAATACCCCCTGAACCACCTCAACACCACCTTGTTGAAGCAACCTAATGCCATTTCCGGAGACAGCCGCTGTTTGATCCAGGCAGGATATAACGACCTTTGGAATACCCTCCTGAAGGATCAAGCTCGTACAGGCAGGGGTTTTTCCGACAATACAACAGGGTTCAAGTGAAACGTAAAGCGTTGATTTTGAAATCAAATGTCGCTTATCAGCAGGCACAGATTGAACGGCCATTACTTCTGCATGCGGGCCTCCATAAATTTTGTGATACCCTTCTCCAATTACCTCATCCTGGTAAACTAAAACGGCTCCAACCATTGGATTGGGAGCTACCTGGCCTGCCCCCAGTCGGGCAAGATCAAAACAGCGTTTCATGTGGAGGTGGGCAATCATAGGGTAAAGATATAAATAGTCAGGATGTGCTAAATCCCCAATTATTATTGGAGAAAGTTATTCTTGTTAGTAAATAATTCTATTATTTTTGATAATCTCGATTAAATAAAACCAAAATTGTGCTTTACAAAGTAAAACTTAAGAACTCTGAGGATCATGTACTATTAGATGATCAGGTTTATGAATGGTTATCAACCGACCCTTATTTTGCAGAAGTTGATTTGATAAACAACTTACGTAAACATTCTTCGGGCTGTGTAGTTTTCCAGAAAACATGGAAAAAAGCAGGTGGGGGATTTAAAACGGAAACCTTATATCTACACAAAATTATCGCAGAGCGTTATTTGAAATCAGAAAAATCAGAAAAACGAAAACTAGTTGGGGCAAAAAACGGTAACAAACTGGATTGCCGCATTGAAAACCTGATTTTTCGCACAAGAGCTACTGCCAGCCGAAAACGAAAAACCAGCAGCAGGGTAGGCTATACCGGTGTATATCAAGAAAATAACAGGTATCGTGCCGTAATTTCAATAAATAAAAAGGCCATACATTTGGGAATGTTTGCTACTCCGGAAGAAGCGGCACTGGCATATAACCGCAAATCCAGAGAGGTCTTTGGAGAAGAAGGCAAAGTCAATATCATCCGCAATGTATCTTTGAAATCCTAAAGCATATACAGCATTCCTGAATTTTGCCTATCATTGCCAGAAGGATTAATGGCTTAACAATTGGCTATTGACTCAATAGTCATGATTTGACATTTATTCCTAATTTTGCAGTCCGATCCAGCGTGGCTATTCGGAGAAGGTGGCCCTAAAACTGGAGCAAAGTTTTTAATATGGGATGGTTTAAGCGATTAAAAGACGGTATTCAAACAGCGACTAAGTATAAAAAAGAGGCGCCCGATGGCCTCTGGTATCAATGTAAGTCCTGTGGGGAAACAAGCACTGTCAAAGAGTTACGAGAGAATTTTTTCAAATGTGGGAAGTGTGACTACCACGTTCGAATAGGATCTCATGACTATTTCGATATGATTTTCGATGGAAAATATACCGAGTTGTTTGACGACATTCAATCGGTCGATTTCATGAATTTCACGGATTTAAAGCCCTATGCAGACCGATTGAAATCTGCCCGTGCCAAAACAGATCTGACTGATGCCATCTCCGTGGCAGTTGGTAAGGTGAAAAAGCGCCCCTTGGTAATTGCGGCCATGGATTTCAGCTTTATTGGTGGTTCAATGGGCTCTGTGGTTGGCGAAAAAATTGCAGATGCTATAGACTACAGTCTGGAACATAAAATTCCGCTGATGGTCATCTCCAAATCTGGTGGTGCCCGCATGATGGAGTCTGCTTTTTCTCTGATGCAAATGGCTAAAACTTCCGCCAGACTTACTCGCCTGGCGAAGGCCGGCATTCCTTATTTCTCCTTCCTGACAGATCCAACAACCGGTGGTGTTACGGCTTCTTTTGCTATGTTAGGCGATATTAATTTTGCTGAGCCAAAAGCACTAATTGGGTTTGCCGGGCCGCGAGTCATCAAAGAAACCATCAAAAAAGACCTTCCGGAAGGTTTTCAAACTTCCGAATTTTTATTGGAACATGGTTTCCTCGATTTCATCGTAGATCGAAGCGAACTCAAAGAGCGGGTAGGGGATCTAATCCAGCTTTTCGGTTACTGATCTTCTAAAATCAAAAAATCTTTATCCATCGGATCCAGCTGTTCGACCAACAGGTCGAGCATAGCATCGCCGTGCTTTAGATAAATTCCCATAAAGTTGTCATGCCTTTCCTGCAGGCCCCTTCCGGGGAATAATTTGTCAGATAAATTTCGGATTTGCTGGATAGCAATTTCGTGTTTTTGCTTTTCCGCCCGCAATATCCGTTGCTCCAAATTATCCATACTTTTTAACTGGCGCGCTTTTTCAGCCTCCACTGCTCCTTCCAGGCTTTTGTCTATTGCCGATGCTTTTGTGCGTACGCTATCAAAGAGTGCCACTAATTCGTTCTTTTCAGATTGGATACTCAGCGGCTCATCAGACTGGCCTTTTACATATTTTTTAATGTACGTTTCTACCTCCTCGAATAAATCTGTTACTTCCATTCCTAAGCTCAGCCTTTTGGATTGACTTCCCTTGTCTATCCATAACACCGAATTTCGTCGGATCAACATAGGGAAGGGCAATCCAAAAAATTCAAACTGTTTTTTACGTTCCAGCCAGTAAGCCAATTCTCCGCCACCACCAATATATGCCAGATTGGGGAGGATTAGTTCCTGATACAATGGCCGCATAATTACATTAGGGCTGAAGCGCTCCGGATGTTCTTCCATCTCCCGGATAAAGGCCTCCCGGGCAAATCGTTTATCTGTGCCAAGTACACTAAAACTCCCATCCGCTTCCTCTACAATGCGGTTTCTCAAACCGGCATCGAGGTAAAAGAAATTAACCTCCCGTGCGAAAGCCTGTCCGGAAAAACCTGCTTTTTCCAGTGCCAGTTTACTTTCATCAACAAGTGGCTTTGAAACCTGATGTAAGACTTCCTCCTTAATTATTGGCAGATAGGCACGTTTAAGTCCGGCATCATCCATGTTTAACACCACTAAGCCAAATTTCCCAAAAAGGGACAGCACAAAGGCGGCTGTTGCCTGCCCATAACTGGGGAAAGTTTTGAAACTTTTATCGAGCAAATCCTTCAATTCTCCCGCATTTGGTGAATCACCCAGGATTTCGTAAAGTTGTTCGAGTACGTCTGCCAGACTTGCTGTTTGCATCCGTCCTACAGATCCAGACTCCTGATTTTCCCAAATTAGTTCCTTACCAAATAAGTGGAGGTGATTAATTTCTTCAAAATCATGATCTTCTCCGCCAATAATAAATACCGGAACAAACTTTTTGGAAGGATAGGTTTCCCCAAGCTGTTTGCATAAATTAATAGTAGAAGCGATTTTGTAGATAAAGTACAGCGGCCCGGTAAACAAACTGGGTTGGTGGGCTGTCACAATGGTAAAAGTATCTTCCGAGCGCAGGAGTTCTATATTCTCCCGAACTGCATTGGTAATGCTGAAAGGAGCATATTGCTTATGCAGGGTATCCACCAATAATATCCGATCAACGGGTTGTTTTTTCCGGTTTTCAATCACCTCGGCAAAGGCATTGAGATTTACCGGATACTTATAAAAGGGCCTTAATGCCGGATCTTCTGACTGGTATGCTTTATCTCTGGCAGAAAGTTGGCTAATGGATTCAAACGGGAGTCTTGTTATTTGCATGGGTCAAGTTCGGTCAATAATGAATTTCTTAACAGTTGAACGGCGCGAAAGATTTGGGCAAGCCCGTTTTTTTCATTTTATTGATTGTTCAAGTAGCTGTCAATGATGAATCAAAAAAAATACATTCTGGCTTTGGACCAGGGAACTACAAGTTCGAGGGCAATTTTATTCGACCGCCAAGGTACTATTCAGGCAGTATCTCAGCGAGAATTTCCACAAATTTTCCCAAAACCAGGGTGGGTAGAACATGATCCAAATCAAATTCTGGAATCCCAATTAGGGGTTATCCTGGAAGTATTAAAGTCAAATAATGTGTCGGCTGCAGAGGTAGGCGCTATTGGTATTACTAATCAGCGGGAAACGACTGTAGTCTGGGACAAACAAACCGGGAAGGCTGTTTATAACGCTATTGTGTGGCAAGACAGGCGTACTGCCAGCTTCTGTGAAACATTGAAATCTCGTGGTCTGGAGCCGTATATTCGGGAAAACACCGGCCTCCTGGTGGATGCCTATTTTTCCGGAACCAAGGTAAATTGGATCTTAAATTCAGTCCCCGGGGCCCGGGAAAAAGCCGAAAAAGGAGATCTCTTATTTGGAACGATTGATAGCTGGCTGATTTGGAACCTGACAGGAGGAGCAGTACATGCTACCGATTACAGCAATGCTTCCCGTACCCTTATATATAATATTCACACGCTGGAGTGGGATTCTAAATTGCTTCAGGAAATGGAAATTCCTTCAAGTATGCTTCCGGAGGTGCGATCCTCTTCCGGGGATTTTGGGTCTGTGAAAGCAGATTTTTTCGGAAGCGAAATTCCCATAAGGGGCGTAGCAGGTGATCAGCAGGCAGCGCTTTTTGGCCAGGCTTGTTTCACTGCCGGGATGGCCAAAAACACTTACGGAACCGGTTGTTTTATGCTCCTGCATACCGGAAATAAGCCAGTGCTTTCAAAAAACGGACTGTTAACCACTATTGCCTGGGGGATAGAAGGTAAAGTGGAATACGCTTTGGAAGGCAGTGTCTTTATTGCAGGAGCAGCAATCCAATGGCTTCGGGATGGATTAAACATTATAGATGAATCTACAGATTCTGAATTCATTGCCGAAACAGTAACCGATACAGATGGTGTCTATGTGGTGCCAGCTTTTGCCGGCCTCGGTGCTCCTTATTGGGACATGTACGCGCGCGGGGCTATTTTCGGACTCACAAGAGGTACACAAAAAGCACACATTGTCCGTGGGACATTGGAATCAATGGCTTATCAAAGTTTGGATGTTTTAGAAGCCATGCAGGAAGATTCCGGAATCAAGCTGCAAAAGCTTCGGGTTGACGGAGGGGCGAGTGCCAATAATTTGCTTATGCAATTTCAGGCTGATATGCTTCAGACCATTGTTGAACGACCGGAAATATTAGAAACAACAGCACTTGGGGCTGCCTATTTGGCTGGTTTGAGCGTTGGATTTTGGGATAAAGACTGGCTCCAAAACCAGTGGAAACTCAGCCAGACTTTCGAACCTCAAATAGATGAGTCCAATCGGCAATTAAAATACAAGGGCTGGAAAAAAGCAATAAGTCGAACCAGGAGCTGGGAAGAGCATTCCTGATCAGGGATTCCGGATGATAATATCTCCAAAAGAGATTTTCACTGAAATCGTACCTGTTTCCCCACCTGGATTGAATACAGCTTGTTTGATAGGCTGTGTATTCTCCAAATAGTTAAATTTTAGATCCAGCGGAGCGGTAATGGTCCCATAATGAGCCGTTAATAAATAACCATAACGAGTCGGATGGGGATCGAAAAAATAAACATCGGAGCGTTCTGCTTCAATATTCATATTTACCAGGCTCTCATCTGTAAATAATTTGATCACGCCAAATTTGGAGTGTATATCAAAGTCTCCGGTCAGATTCATCAGGGTAATATCTGAACGATGAGTAGTGATCGACACAATGCCATTCAAGCCATCACCCGTAATATCCCCAAAACGCGAATCCACTTTTGTTTCCCCATGGAGGTTTTTCAAAAATATAGCAGTGAATTCAGATTGCAGGCGCAACATGCGTTCCAGATTGGACACATTTGCTTCTCCGAAGTAATTTTTCAGGTAAACCGGACATTCAGCCGGGAGGTAAACGGTATAAATGGTTTTCAATTGAGATTCGGGCTTAGGCTGGCCACTATCCTGTGAAATATAGTTTCGGAAATAAATCTGCTGCCCGTGTTGTTCGATACTGTATTTAACGGCTTCCAGATCACGTTCAGCAATACTTTTGTCCGGGTGTTTGGAAATAATTTCCATAACAACCTTTACGGATTGCTTATCCCAGGTATCTACCAGAATTTCTGCCCGCTCGCCTTCAATATTGACCTCATACCCCGGAGAGTAGGGGAATTCCTCTTCAATAACTTTTGAAACAACCTGAAAACTGGTTTGAGCAGAAAGCAGGCTTACCAGGAAAAAGCCGAGGGTAGTTAGTGTGATGCGCGTGTACATAATTAAATAACCTGTGTCAGGATTTGTTTTAGCAATTTAGTACGTTCCATCTCGATCTCATTCAATTGTTCAATCAGGTATAAGTCTGTACCGTATGGTCCCAGCACATCAACCAATTGCATTTTTGCATCAGTCAATTCTGCCAATTCCATGCGCAAGCTTTGCACATCCTGTCTGTTGCACATAAAAGGATGCTGTGAACAGATTTCATCCAAAACCAAAAAATCGGAATCATCTTCCATCCAGTCATTCTGAAGCAGCAGGTCATCTACCTGCTCGACCCGATAAGAAATAGTAGCCTTCAAGTTGTGATCAGAAGATACATTTTTCCCCAGAATCCAGGCCATACTCAAAAGCATAGCAAAGCCGGCAGCAGCCGACCAACGTTTCCAGGGCTGGATACGCACCTCTTTCGCCGGAGTAAGATCCTGTTGGATTCGATCCCAAATAAAATCAGGCGGATCCATTTCAGGTAATTCCTGAATAGCAGCAGTAAGCGGGCTGTCTGCCAATTGTTGGCAAATCTGTTTCCAAACTACTGGTGCCGGATCATATTCCGGTAGTCCTTCAATAGCTTGAATCAAGCTGTTTCTGTTCTTTTCCGTCATAATCAATAGCCGTATTCTTTGAGGATTTCCCTCAATTTTCGTTTAGCATAAAACAATTGAGATTTTGAAGTTCCAACAGAAATCTCCATCATTTCAGCCACTTCTTTATGCGCGTAACCTTCTATTTCAACAAGAGTAAAAACGGTACGGTACCCATCAGGTAGGGAGTTGATCGCCTTTTCAAGGTACTCTGCCTGCAAATAATCTCCCCAGTCCACGACTTCGTCGGATGCAACATTTTCTAAAGATTCAAAATGCATTTTCTGACTTCGAAGTTTGCCGTAGGCAGTGCGTACAATAATTGTCTTGATCCAGGCACCGAGGGTGCTTTCTCCCCGGAAAGAGCCTAAGCCACGAAAAACCTTTACAAAACCTTCCTGAAGAACATCCTGTGCCAAATCATAATCTCCTGTAATCCTGTTGCACAACGTAAACATGGCACGCTTATACTGGTCGTACAGCTTTCGCTGTGCCAACTGGTCATTTTGCATACATGCTTTGATGAGCTCGGCTTCTTTACTGCCCGCAATTGGTACCATAAGTCGGTTTCTCATTCTTGAATGTAAAGAGTTGGAAAAGTACTGCCATGGTTGTATAACGTTCAAAATAGGGTAGCAAAAAAAGAGCGGACACCAACTGGTTACCCGCTCTTTTTTTGCCACCTCTCATGATAAGGAATATTAAGAGTATGTTGGGGATTTAGTAATCGGGCTACATGAGGCATTAAATCGCTTATCCTTTGTTACAGAACCGGGCTTGGTAGCTCCAAACCTGTGCCTCGTCCAGCAAATTATTGGCACTTGCGCTTCAAAGACCAAATTCCCCAACATACGCTAAAATCTAAAACCGATAGACCCAATTATGCGGCTGGGTGCCTTGTCGAAGGAGTAATGCGTCCCACCTACAGATATGTGATTTCCATAGTTGTCGAAATTGCCTTCGTAGCGCAAGTCAATCATAATTTTCCAGATATCAATACCCAAACCGGCTTGCCAGCCATAAGTCAGTTTGTCAAACATCTGCTCATACCCATCAACGGAAGTCAACTCCGACTCACTTTGCAGGAAAATATGTCCTACCGGACCACCCATCAAACGTACAGGCCCCAATTTAAAACCCATCATCAAAGGAATATCCAAATTTTGGTACTTCTCCCGCAGGATATTTTCCACCATCTGTCCGGATCGATTATCAGTTACCCTAAAATCTGCACTTGAAGAGTTAAACAATACCTCCGGTTGGATTAAGAATGATCCGATTTTGGCCTGGATAAAAATGCCTGCATGTAATCCAAAATTGGCATTCTCTAATTGAAAAACCAACTCATCTGCTGCACCCTGTCCAACCTTAAGGGCTGTCACGTCAACATCAGTGGTCCCGACGCCTGCCTTTAGGCCAAAAGAAAGTTGGGCTGTCAGCGGCAACCATAACAAAGCTGCAAAAACGACAAAAATTAATTTCTTCATGATTTTCCTTTTATAGTCAGGGATCAAACGACGAATAATGTGGGTTCTTATAGAACGCGCTGCAAATTTCGAATAATTAATACTTTTTAACAAGAATATCCCAACTTCTAACTTTTTGATTGTTCCTTTGGCAGATCGTTTAATGCTTTACGCCTCCTTTTTATAAACAAGCCTTATTTTTGCTGACGACATGATCATCAACGAAGTTAAGTTTATGGGTAGCTTTCCGAAGGCATCTGAGTCTCCACAAATGGAGATTCCGGAGTATGCCTTTATTGGGCGGTCAAATGTCGGTAAATCTTCATTGATAAATGCACTTCTCGGTCGAAGAGATATGGCCCATGTTTCGGGGAAACCCGGAAAAACCCAAATGCTCAATTATTACCATATAGATGAGCAATGGATGGTCTGCGATTTACCTGGGTATGGGTATGCCAAATTATCTAAGAAACACCGAACCAGTCTTGAAAGAATGGTTAAAGGGTATCTGGTGCGAAGGCTGCAAATGCAATGTGCGTTTGTACTGATAGACTCTAATATCACTCCACAGGCAATCGACCTGGAGTTTGTAAATTGGCTTGGAAGTAAAGGAATTCCGTTTGTCTTGATTTTCACCAAGGCAGATAAGCCCAAAAAAGACAAGTTGGAGAAAAATGTGGAAGCTTTTCAGCAAAAATTACTGGAAGATTGGGAGTCACTGCCTACCCATTTTGTAACCTCCTCACTGACCGGTGCCGGAAGTGAAGAGATTCTTTCTTTTATTAATGAGGTGAATGAAGGCTTTTATCAAAGAAAGTAAACAGTTTCATGCCACAGGAAAGAGAACCAAATAAAGTCTATCCGCAAGTTATTCCGGAGATTGAGCACTGGCCAATCTATCGATTACATCAAAACAGAGCCTCTTTTGTAAAAGAAATTGAAGCCCTGACCGTTCAGCGGCTGGAACAAAAATATGGCAAGGATCTCGGACAGGTTTTAGCCAAGACCAGCTACCTCGAACGCATCCGGATAAAAGAAGAACCCTGGAAGGTCGATCCGCCCGATGAACGCCAATTTTGGCGCAGACTTCGGAATCGCCTGGTAGGGGAGTCGCTTGATCGGAGTCCGGAGGAAGCAAACAGTATTAACCAGGAAATCCTACAACGGATAGTACACCGGTATTCGGAAGAAATTGTTGGTTCCTTCCGGAAGAAAACCTTTTTGTTTGCGCGGAAGTTTCTGACCATTTTCTTTGGCCGATTGCTTAATACAGCGGCCAGTAAAAATTTCAGAAGAATTTATAACAGAAAACACCGCTTATATGACCGCCTTTTGGCGAAAGGCGATATTGAGAAGTTACGACATCTGACAAAAAAAGGGACTGTTGTAATTGTTCCTACACACTTTAGTAACCTGGATTCAATTCTGATCGGATATGTACTTGATACCATGGTCGGATTTCCATCCTTATTTTATGGCGCCGGACTAAATCTCTACAACACCGGCTATTTGGCATTCTTCATGAATCGGATGGGTGCTTACCGGGTAGATCGGCGTAAGAAAAACCCAGTCTATCTGGAAACTCTTAAAACCGTCTCCAATATTGCATTGCAGCACGGCACACATAGTCTGTTTTTTCCGGGTGGTACCAGAAGCCGAAGTGGGTCCCTGGAGACAAAATTGAAACTGGGTCTGCTTGGGTCGGTAATTGACGCCCAACGAACACATTATGAGTCAGGCAAAACGGATAAAATTTTCGTCGTTCCTTTAATAATAGGTTACCACGTAGTCCTGGATGCCAAGGAACTCATTGAACAGCATTTGACCCGCACTGGAAAAGAGTTATATATCTCCAATAAGAAAGGTTTTAGTTTGCGAAAGATTATTCGCTTTACCTGGATGGCCTTTTCCAAAGGATCTGATATCACGATGTCTATCGGAAAGCCAATGGACGTTTTAGGCAATTTTGTGGATGCAGAGGGACGTAGCTTCGATCGTTTTGAAAATGAAATAGATGTATCAGATTATTTCAAAGCAGAGGGACAAGTTACCAAAGATTACCAGCGAGAAGAGGAATATACGCGAATCCTTGCCGAACGAATTACAGAAAGGTACTACAAGGACAATGTCGTTTTAAACAGCCATTTAGTAGCTTTTGTGGCTTTTGAATTATTAGTTAGTGAAAACCCTTCACTGGATATTTTTGGGGTACTACGCTTACCTCCGGAGGAGTATATTTTTTCTGAACAGAAATTGCTCCGGGGAATAAAAAAGCTGCAGACAAGATTAGTGGAGATGGAAAGCAAAGGAAGAATAAAACTTTCCTACGAGGTTCAATTACCTGAAGATCAGGTACTCACAGAAGGTATTAGTAATTTAGGTGTTTTTCACCCAAACAAGCCACTCCGTTATGACAAGCGAAATAAGATAATAAGCGAGGATTTTAAATTGCTTTATTTTTACCGAAACAGACTGGATAATTACGGGTTTGAGGAGCTATATACTAAGGAAATGGTTGTAAAGAAAAAGACTATTCGGATAGAACCATGAGCCTGTTAATTGGTTCCATATTAATTAATCGCCCTAAAACATAAACCTTTGAACTTTATCATTTATGATTTGGAGGCAACCTGCTGGAAAGGACGACCGATCAGCAAGCAACAGGAAACGATTGAAATCGGGGCTTTGAAAATTGACTCTTATGGAGATGTTTTAGGAGAGTTCTCCAGTTTTATCCGGCCAAAAATCAATCCCTATTTATCCGCTTTTTGTCAGGAGCTTACTACCATCGAACAAACAGATGTGGATCGTGCACCAGGATTTGAATCTGCTATCGAAGCTTTTCAAGACTGGATTGGAATTTTTGATGAAGATTACAAGCTTTGCTCCTGGGGCAATTTCGACAAACAATTATTGCAGCAGGATTGTGACTTGCACAAGCTGGAAGGGGAGTGGCTGGAGCAACACATTAATATCAAACGCCAATACAGGGAAATCCTCCGCTTGCATAGACCACGTGGGTTAAAACACGCAGTCGAAACAGCCGGATATGAATTTACCGGCACCCAGCACCGGGCTATTTCAGATGCCCAGAATCTCGCAAAAATTTTTCTGAAGTATTTGGACGAATGGCGTTATTAGACTGTGGTCTTGCGCGGTTAAATGAATCTTTATATATTTACGTAATCGTTAACGTAAATACTTACCTATGGATTTAATTAGTTCATCTGGCACCTTGGCGATCGGAAGCAGATTTCGCAGAATGAGTGAGTATATAATGAAACAAGGGGAGGATATCTATGGTTTGTACCGGATTGATTTCCAGCCACAAAACTTTCCCGTTTTTTACGCCTTGTCCCAAAGCGAGAAGATGGGAATCATGGAATTGGCGGAGCTTTTGCAGCTTACACACCCGGGTGTGATCCAACAAGCGAAAGCATTAGAGAAGATGGGCCTAATTGATTCCATCCAGGGTGAGGATGATAGGAGAAGGCGCTGGCTTTCACTAAGTCAAAAAGGGAAGGAGTTACTCCCTGCACTTCAGGATGTCTGGCAGGACATCCAAGCCAGTCTGGATGAGGCGGTAGGTCCGCAGCCAGGAACATTACTGGAAAACCTGGATCGCCTGGAACAAAATTTCAGTCAACTGCCCTTCGCAAAGCGTGTCGCCCAAAAACGTAAGGAGCGGATCGGCTCCGCTGTGGAAATCATTGATTACCGGGAAGAATACAAGCAAGAATTTGGCCGAATCAACTATGCCTGGATTGAAAAATATTTCACGATTGAAGCGGCTGACAGGGAAACCATAGACCAGCACATATCAAAAATATTAGACAAGGGAGGTTGTATTCTTTTTGCTCGCTTTGGCACTCAAATCATCGGAACTGTTGCTCTGATAAAAGGGGAGGACGGGGTGTATGAATTGGTTAAAATGGGAGTGGACGAAGCATATCAAGGGTATCGTGTTGGTTGGAAGTTAGGACAAGCGGCCATAAAAAAGGGAAAAGAGCTGAGCGGCCGACGCATTTTTCTGGAATCCAATAAACGCTTAGGCCCGGCCATAAACCTGTATAAAAAATTGGGCTTCCGGGAAGTTATCCGTCCATCCTTCCAATCGGAATATGACCGATGCGATATTATAATGGAATTGTATCTATAAACACCTTTACTAATCTATTTTATTGGATTAAAATTTTCTGCACCGTTTTTCCATATTGGGTTTTGACTGATAAATAGTACAGGCCTTTTGCCAGGTCTTTAAGGTTAAAAATTTCCGAGTGAGTTGCAAGTTGACGTTGTTCAACCAGCATACCCTGTGAATCAAATAATTCCACCAAAATATTGGATTCATTGAAACCAGGATCCAACAGTAGCTGGAATACACCTTGATTTGGATTTGGAGAGACTACAAATGCTGACTTTAGTTCCTGATCCACACTGGATACAGAAGTGACTACGTTGACATACATAGTATATTCCGAATCGCTGAAAAGGACCCCATCTGAAACTTTAAATTGTAAACTGGTATATGGAGTACCAATGCCATTATTATCAGGTACGAATGTTAGTAGTTCTATATCTGTGCCTTCTACAATTAAACCAACTGACACATTTCCACCATTTACATGTAGGTATCCATTATCGGGCAGACTTACAATTTGAACAGCTGCAAGCTCATCAGCAGGATTTAGGTCAGCAAAGTTAAAATCTTGGTAATCAAAAACATAGGGGGTTTCCTGAAGTGTTGTGACAGTATTATCGGCAGCTGTCGGAGCTACATTTGGATCTCCCAATCGATACAGATGGAATTTGTAGGTATCTGTTTCAAAGAAGCTGAAATAATACTCATCATTTAGCTCAAAGGCAAAATTTTGGAAAGCATAATCCGGATTCGGCGGAGGGACCAAAAGCATTTCCGTGCCATTAAAGTATTGCAGATTACCCTGGAAATTCAGGTCATAGTATGCCGCAAAGAAGCCATTTTCATAATCAACCAGATAGCTATTATACTGGTATTCGGGGATGTTAGGAATTAGCTGGAAATCTGCTCCGTCATAGAGCCCCAAGGTTTGTTCAAAGCTGAACTCCGGAAGATATACTGTATAAAGGTGTGTATCAGTCTCATTTGTTACAAAGCCGAAATAATAGGAGGGGGGATTGGGTATCTCGGTCCAACCAGAATTCTCTAACCGATAGAGTGTCGATACCGCATTAACGGGGTCATAAAAACTAAAGTAGGGGAGACCATCGAGTTTGCCATTATAGTTTTGAAAAGATAATCCGGCCGGTACCGGGATTTCAAAAAAGCCATTGCCATCATAGGCATACAATTGCAGGGTAAAGTTTACATTGTAAAAGCCAATATAAAGCAATCCATTTAGGGTGGTCATGGGCAAGAAAAAATCGGTCGTACCAGGACTGGCGACTGGAGCAAAGTTTATCCCATCAAAAGTATATACCTGGGAGTTGAAACTTAGGTCATATAATGCAATGACCGAATTTGGAGAAAGCGTACCAATGCCATATCCAAAGGTTAATCCTGATGGTAGTGCAATATCAACCATTGTTAAACCGTCGAGCCGTTTTAAGCTGGCTGTTAAGCTGATCAAATTATTATAGCTAAAGTACAGTTGATCATTTAGTTCAAAAACAAAGCCATTCACATATTCATCACTCGAACTTGTTGTGATGGCTGTCAGACTGGTGCCATCAAATTCAAAGAGATAGGGATGAAAATACTGATCGTAGTAAACCAAATATAATTTGGTTGTTGTAGCATGTATCTGATACCCATATACCAGACCGCTTGGATTATCAATCTGTACCAGAGACTGACCATCAAATGAAAACAAATGCAGATTTGTGCTTAGGTCATAATAAGCCAAATATTCAATTCCATTTAAATGGCCTGCTCGTACTGCATATGTGTAGCCCGTAGGATTTGGAATCTCAATGAAGCCAAATTCCTGTGAAAAAATTTTGGGTGCAAAACAGACGGATAGCAAGACCAACAGGGAAAATTTGAGATATAAAGCTTTCATTGGGAAGTTCTTGATTTAGTTAAAAGTAACCCAGGGTATGGACATTTCCTAAAAACACTTTGATAAGGCCAATACCTTACAAACAATTCCTGCAACACACACCCAGACAAAGCAACACCTTATTTTGTCCTATAATTTATATTATGTTAA
>JAGQWR010000044.1 GCA_020437105.1 Saprospiraceae bacterium | reverse complement strand
TTTCCAGGCTTTCCAAAACAGCTCCGGGTCGGATAAAAGCCCGGTCGCGGAATAATTCAGCCAGGTCTTCCTCTTCTGATTTGGATAATTTATCGGCAAAAGATTCGGCCTTTTCAAAACACTCCTGCAGCTTATCGATCGTCCATTGATAATCTCGGATCCAGACCACCGAACCTTCCGGAAGAATATCAAAAAGCGGTAATTTCTGTTCGCGGTTAAAACGGCTATTGATATTCGGCACGATCGAAACCTGGCGGATTTCCCGAACAGAAAGTTGGTTCATCGGATCAAAATGCCGGATGCTTTCGACTTCCTCATCAAAGAGTTCAATGCGGTAGGGATACTCATTACCGTAAGAGAAAATGTCAATGATCCCACCCCGGATCGCAAATTGGCCGGGTTCATAAACAAACTCTTCCTGTCGAAAGCCAAATTCGCCCAAGAGGCTAATGACTGTATCGACGTCCAGATCTTCTCCGACTTTTACAAAAAGGCGATTGGCCTCCAGTTCTTCCGGAGAAACCACCTGCTCGAAAAGCGCTTCCGGGTAGGCGATAATAATCTCCCCCTCCTCGCCCGCCAGGCTAATCCGGTTTACGGTCTCCGTGCGAAGCAGCACATTATTCTGGTTAAGTGCCTCAAACTGCATCGGACGTTTAAAAGAGTCGGGAAAAAATCGGATAATCTTTGGTTGGAGCAGGCCGCTCAGGTCGTTTTGCAAGTAGGCTGCAGCTTCTTTATCTTCTGCAACCACCAAAAAGGTACGCGGATTTTGCAGGTAGGAAGCTGCTAAAATCATAGACTCCATACTGCCCACCAGACCGGTAAGCGTATGCACAGCACCCGTTTTCTCCTGCCAGCCTGCTACCAGACTTTGTAGTCGGGGATCTTCCTGAAACGCTTTTATTAAATTTTCCTGATTAGACAAAAGATAGGGAAGTGGTTTGTGACCCGATTGTTATCGGGAGTGGGTTAGTCGGATAGTTGGTTAGTTGGTTAGTTGGTTCAGTAAAAATTAAGACTTATGAATTATAGAGTCTAGGGCCTTTGGCCCGGTCTAGTTTGCCTGTCGGCTTTACGGTCTAAGGGCTGCGCCCGGTCTAGTAAAATTCGTCTGTGACGAACTAACCGGAAATTACGATTTAAACGTTTCAAACGCGTTAAACAGGAGCGCAGCGAACGCTCAAATTAAGAATTAAGAATTCAATAGTCAGTGGGTTAGTTTCATTTTATTCTCCGCGGCTCCGCGTGAAAAACTCAACGGCTCCGCACGCGCTCTCAGCAACTCCGCGTGAAAAAACTCAGCAACTCCGCGTGAACCCCTCTCAGCGACTCTGCGTGAAAAAACTCAGCAACTCCGCGTGAACCCCTCTCAGCGGCTCCGCGTGACAAAAAAAAACTCAACAACTCCGCGCGCACCCTCTCAGCGGCTCCGCGTGAAAAAACTCAGCGGCTCTGCGCGAACCCCTCTCAGCGGCTCCGCGTGACAAAAAACTCAACAACTCCGCGCGCACCCTCTCAGCGGCTCTGCGTGAAAAAACTCAGCCTCAAAACTAACTTTTATCTCTCAATTCTCTCCGGAGGATTTTTCCAACATTTGTCTTTGGCAACTCTTTACGGAACTCGACCATTTTTGGCACCTTATACCCCGTCAGGTTCTCGCGGCTATAGCGAATTACTTCATCTTTGGTGAGGGATTTGTTTTTGGGTACGATAAATACCTTAACCACCTCGCCTGAATTTTCGTCATCTACGCCTACTGCAGCTACTTCGAGGATATCAGGGTGCATGGAGAGTACATCCTCAATTTCATTTGGATATACATTGAAGCCCGACACCAGGATCATATCTTTTTTGCGGTCCACAATTTGGAAGTATCCGTCTTCGTGCATCATGCCGATATCACCGGTACATAACCAGCCATCTTTAATAGTTTTGGCCGTTTCTTCCGGTTTATTGTAATAGCCCTTCATCACCTGCGGACCTTTAATCTGAATTTCGCCAATTTCGCCGGCACCACATACGGCACCATTATCATCGGCAATACGCATATCTGTGCTTGGCACAGGGAGGCCTATTGTACCAATTTTCCCGGAGCCATCGATTGGGTTACAACTGGCTACCGGCGAGGATTCGGTCATACCATATCCTTCGGATAGCGGACAACCGGTTACTGCCTGCCATTTTTCGGCGACAGCCCGTTGTACAGCCATGGCACCACCAACGGTCACTTTCAATTTTTCGAATTCCAGTTTTTGGAAGTCGCCATTATTAAGCAGGGCATTAAAGAGCGTATTTACTCCCGTCATCAAACTAACTGGATAATCCTTAAAGGCTTTAACAACCGTTTTCAGGTCTCTTGGATTGACGATCAAAACGGTGTGGGCGCCAATACTAAAGAGCGTCAGGCAATTCACTGTAAAGGCAAAAACATGATACAAAGGCAGCGGCGACAGGGCAACTTCTTCTCTTTCCTTTAAAAAAGGGATCATAATGGCCCGGATTTGCGACATATTGGCCACCAGATTTCGGTTGGTCAGCATGGCGCCTTTGGCTACGCCGGTTGTACCTCCGGTATATTGCAGGGAGATCACATCCTGGGGTCCGGAAGTTAATTTAGGCAGTGAAAATTTCTTTCCCTGCGACAAGGCATCCTTAAAGTTGACCACATTGGGCAACTCATATTTGGGCACCATGCGTTTCACTTTCCGAACCACAAAATTGGTAATGGCTCCTTTTATGGCTCCCAGCAATTCGCCTATGCTGGTCACAATGATTGTTTTTATCTGGGTATCACCCAGGATCTGCTGGAGATTAGCTGCGAAATTTTCGGCAATAACAATTGCTTTGGCACCTGAATCTTTAAACTGGTGGTGCATTTCGCGGGGGGTGTAAAGGGGATTCGTATTAACCACCACCAAGCCGGCCCGAAGCGCACCAAATAATGCGATTGGATACTGGAGCATATTGGGCATCATCAATACAATCTTATCGCCGGGTACGAGTCCTCGGGAGAGCAAATAACTGCCGAAAAGGCGCGATTTTTTATCGAGCTGATCGTATGTAATGGTTTTCCCCATGCAGGAAAATGCCGGCAGTTTCCGGTATTTCTCAAAGGATTCTTCGAGCAGATTTACTACTGTAGGGTAGGCATCCGGATCAATATTGGCAGGTATTCCTTTCGGATAATTTTTTAACCAGGGTCTTTCGTCGCTCATAACTTTAGTTTGATATCGTCAAGCAGCCGTAAAATACAAAAATTCAGGATTTGAGCAGCGTTGATTGGTGGAGTGTATTCGCTTCCGCGAATTCGTGGAGTACTCGCCTTCGGCATCGTGTGGAGTTTCAGCGCTGCGCGCTGAATGTGGAGTAACCAATCTCCACGTCCGCCGGACGCGGACACTCAAAACCGCAAAATAGCCAAAGGCCGACAGCGAACTCCACGATGACCCTCACTCCACCACCACCCGTTTCATCAACTCGTAGCCATCAAAGCGAAAAAGGACTTGGTAAATACCGGACGGTAAACCTCCTACGTCCAGAACTTGATCTTGAAGTCGGCCATTGAAAATCGTGCCTGATTTTTCTTGCAGGATTCGGCCTTGCAAATCGCTTAGGATTAATTGATAATCCGGATTATTTTCTAGGCCAGTTGCCTGGATGTAGAGGTAGTCGGTGGTAGGGTTGGGGAAGACTTCTAACTCGACAGCTGGGAACGAGGGGATTGATATAGACACGATCATAGAAGAGTCGACATCAATCATCATGGCACGGATAGTTGTGGACATGAGTTTTTGAAAACCTGGTGGCCAAGGACGAAATTCTCTCAATTTAATCCCGATAGCATAGGTGCCAACAGCAATTGGACGATCCCATTCAAACACAAAACCATTCAAGTATATTGAATCTGTAGCCTCTGGAAAACTAAATCCCAAAGCCGGAAATTCTGTGATTTCATATTGAACCTCGTCAAGAGAAAAATCGTTCTCTAAAACTAAAGAATGTCGGATAATTCCGTTTTCAAAAAGTATATCCGTTTGATCAAACCCAATATGAGGAGTTATATTATTTGCATAGTCAGAAGCTCCGTTTAAATCAATCCAAATACTATCTTTTAAAGTCAGGTTTGCTGAACCAGATGCCGGAATGTTAATTACACCATCTATCAAAGGGCCATCACTAAGGGCTAATTCATAATATCCCGTAGAATCGTAATAATGCTTAGCGTAATAATAATCTCTCCTAACGCCAGTTATAGTTGTCGAAATGGAATATGCTAGAGGGATAAAACCTGACTCCCCATCGCCCCAGGAAATTTTTATTGAGTCCTTCTGGCTTCCAATCCGATATACATAGGCACGAATTTTTAATTGATCACCATCAATATTTTTAAATGCATCCATACCCCTTAACTCCTGAGCTAAAATCCGAAAATTGAAACCAAAAACTAAAAAAGCCAACAAAAGGAATATTTTCCAGTTAGGCTGCTTCATATTGCAATATTGCTTGACTATGTTATATTTTTAGTTGTCATGATCAGAATTCACAAAATTTTTGAATTTACAGAATTAAGCTTGCTTGATAAATAATACCTCCTTTGCTGCCAGTATTCCCATAACCAATTCCGGGAATCCTTTAATTCAGAAAATTCTGATACTGACAGCCACTTACCCTCACTCCACCACCACCCGTTTCATCAACTCGTAGCCATCAAAGC